>CABUTY010000087.1 GCA_902494595.1 uncultured Porphyromonadaceae bacterium
GTCTTCAGATGAAGCGGACTGTCGTTGCGAAACCGATGTGACATTTACTATCAACGAATTGCCTGATTCTGATTTTGTGTTGAAGATATATCACGGTGATACTAACGGTAATTTCAATATAGAGACGCCCAAATTCAGTGGTCGAGTCAGAGTTATGGATGGCTCATTTTCGACATCGTATTAGGCGAGTTAAATTGCAACTGCCTTTACAAAAATCTATTAGCATAAATACTAACTAAGAGACTTAGCGAATACGCCCCGACAAGAAACTTCGTCTTGTCGGGGCGTTCGTTGATGCGAAGTGGTTACTTTTCGGTCGGATTGAAGTAGAGGAAGGTCTCGTCGATGTGGCGGAATTCTTCTATATGCCGGATTAAGTTTTTCAGGGAGTCCTGTTGATGTGTGGTGCCGATGCGGAAGATTTTCTCGCGGCGCAGGAGATTTTCCTGATGTTTTCCCTCCCACCACAATCTTTCGTAGCGGTAGAGCCACTCTGTTTTTCGCAGACTCTCGTTGTCATTGTAGAGATGGTAGCAACCTATGCCGAGTCCGACGGCTGCGAGAAGGATGAAGCCGACTACGGCATATATCCACTTGGGGATTGCCGCCCAGACAGCACCGTCGATTACGCTGTGCATTCGGTTGTTGAGTTGTCTTGCAGTTAATACCCGATTTGAGTGGTATCCCAGTGGTAAAAATCAAGAAAATGCAGATAAAAAAATAAAATTTTTAAGGCGGATTCTAATGCTGTTTTTCAGCGAATTAGCGATAAATATAAACTAAATTCCATGAGTGGTACCCGTTTTTTTGAGTGGTAAATGGGTGGTAGCTCATTACCACTAATAGACTATCACAGCCGATTATGAAGCCTCATAACAGAAAAAGCCCCGCCGAAGCAGAGCCTTATATGATGTCTTGAAGTCGCAAATTGCGACTTCAGATATTAGCGAGAATATAGTCCGGGGAAATTTCCAATTTCGAGAATGCAAAAAGTTTCTTGCCAAGATCTTTTATGGATGCCCCTATATGATAAAGAGTATCGTCTATAACCAGAAATCGGTCATGGATTCTCTCAGCCGTCCTTACATCTATGGGCGCATACTGACGGTTATGCCTGTTGACGCTTTGACGGAATGTGCGGCTTATCTCGCCGGTATATATCAACGCCGACACATCAGCATTACGATTATCAAGCTGGACTAACACTGATTCATCAACATAATTGTCAATAAGAATAATTCTATTATTTGCGCTCTTGATAAGACGACAGATGAATTCATGCGCGTCAAATATCTGTCCGTTGAAGAAGATACCTTCTTTTGGAGGGGGGATGTGCGGATGAAGAAATCAACCTTGTCAGTCAAATCATCAAGCCTTTTATCATGTTCCAGCAAGCGTCGGTCAATGCGGCTCTCCATATTTAACAGTCGCTGATTGACGCTGTAACCGCGCAATAGATAATCTTTCAGAATTTTATTGGCCCATATACGGAACTGGGTGCCACGAATGGATTTTACCCTATAACCGACTGATATTATAACATCAAGCGAATAGAACTTCGTCTTGTATCGTTTGCCGTCGGCGGCAGTTAGTAAGGATTCCTTACATACTGAAGATTCCTCTAATTCTCCTTCCTTAAATATATTACGGTTCAAGCCGAATATCCGGTGCATCAAGCGCATAACAGAGTCACTTTATCTTGGCCTGATCTGATTTTGGGGCATCACAGAACTCAACCGGAACTTCACTGATGTGGCCAGTTCTGTGAACTCTCAGCGCCGTTACGGTTCAGTTCTGTGATTCCCCAAACGGAGCCGAAGGCTGGGAGAAGCAAAATTGTAAATGCACCGCCGAAAGAGGTTTGAGACCCTTGATGCGCCGTTAGGCTTGACTCGAAAAGTTGTGTTATTTTGAAATTTTTTGAGAATTTTTAGGATAAAATTTGTTGGTAAATATTTTTTAATTATATTTGCCGCAGATTTTAAAATGTAATCAGCATTTTATTGTTAATTCGTTTGATTTCATGACACTTACCAATTACTTGCTTGTTGTTGCAGTGGTATGGAATTTTATATTGATACCCTGACGGATTGCCATCCGAGACGTCCGTCAACTGCTTTATGTACTCATCAAGATTGGATTTGTGATAATCTCTGAAATCACAGATTTAATAATGTCATTCAGCAAGAAAGACGTTGATTCATCCTAATTTTAAAATCGAAGGGGACAGTCGCCGAGACTCTCCCCTTTCTTCTTGTTCCCGACACGCCGCCCATTTCTTGTATCTCAGAACTGCTTCTCTCAGCCTTCGGCCCCGCTTGGGGAATCATAGATTTGAACCGGAATTCTCAGTGCTGTTTCGGAATACAAAAAAACAATATGTGATACATACCGGCTCTGGGTAGCAACCTTTGGCTGTTAAGATTTGTTAGAATCTTTAAAGACAAGGGAATTTCAAGAGTAAGAAAAGGTGAGACAATACTATGGGATACACATACTTCTGGCGCTGTGGCTGGTATGTTTGGGCGGCCATGATTCAGTCATGGCTGCGGAGCCTCGCAGCGGCATACTGCTTGGCGACTCGCTGCCGGCATCGTGGAGCTACGATAGCGGAATAAGCCAGACATCGCCGGGCGATGACCGATGGTGGGAGGTTTTCGACGACAACACCCTTGTATGGCTTGTGCGTCGTGCCGAGACATCGAGCTACGACCTCGGGAGCGCTTACCGACGCCTGGAGGCGGCACGCATCTCCTGGGAGTCGGCAAAAGCAGCTTTGTATCCCACGCTCGACATGAACGCCGGCTGGAACCGCGAACAACAGGCAGGCCGCATCTCGGGTCTTGACCACTCGCCGGTGTCCGGGGCATTCTCCCTGGGTCTCTCCATGCAATGGGAGATTGACGTTTTCGGGCGTGTGAAGGCCCGCAGGGAGGCCGGCAAGGCTGGCGCCGATGTGGCGCAGGCCGACCTCACCGCCGCACATATTTCCCTGGCGGCCAATGTGGCCAAGGCTTATTTCAATCTCCGTTCGGTGCAGGCGCAGCTCGCCGCCACACGCGAGGCCGAACAGTCGCAGTCGAAAATCGCCGACATGACCCAAGTCCGTTTCGAGGTGGGACTCGTCTCACGTCTCGACGTGGCCCAGGCAAATACGGTGCTCCTCTCCACCCGTGCCGCCATACCCTCGTTGGAAGCTCTTGAAAGATGCGCAATTAACACACTGGCCATGCTCACGGCCTCCTTTCCCGCAGAGATATCCGATTCTCTGAGCGTGGCGGCGCCGTTGCCCAATCCATTCCAGACCGTGGGTCTCGGCGTACCCGCCGACCTTCTGCGCCGCCGCCCGGACATAGCCGCCGCGGAAGCCAACCTCTCCCGATATGCCGCCCAAATCGGCATAGCCAAGAAAGACTTCCTGCCTACCCTCTCCATCATCGGCTCCATAGCCACCGAGTCGCACCGTCTCGACGGCCTCTTCCACAGCAATTCACTGTCGTACGGCATAGCCCCACGCCTCTCATGGACCATCTTCGACGGCATGGCCCGCAAATATGCCGTCAGAGAAGCCGAGCAGAACATGCTCGCCGGCATCGACGACTATAATGCCGCCGTGATGCAGGCCTTCACCGAGACACAGTCGGCTATCGACTCCTACGCCGCAGCTCTACGCAGAATTGACATGGTCAAAAAGGTGCTCGCCCAGAGCGACGAGGCTCTCACTCTCGCCGTCGACCGCTACAAACAGGGCCTTACATCCTTTGCCGACGTGGCTACCGCACAGATCAACAGCATGAATTACCGCAACACCCTCATCACGGCTACAGCCGACGCCCTCGACAACCTCGTGCAGATATACGTGGCGCTCGGCGGTAACCCCCAATTTCAATAGATTATGGCACTTACCGGAAAACATATAGCGATACTGTTGCTGACGGCGATTCTTCCGCTGGCAGGGTGCAGAAAGAAAAAGGATGCTGAGGCGGCGGTGCCGGAGGTGGAGGTATCGTTGCCGACGGTAGATTCAGTGACGCTTCACAAGGTGCTTCCCGGAGTGATAGAGGCGCCGCGCCGTGTAGACGTCGTGGCGCGTGTCAACGGCAGGCTGCTGAGCGTCAACTACAAGCCGGGCGACTATGTGCGCAAGGGCCAGACACTCTTCACCATCGAGAGCACCACCTACCGCGACGCGGTGACGCGCGCACGCAGCGCCATAGCTGAAGCACAGAGCAACCGCGACTATTATTCCCGGCAATATGAGGCCATGAAGAAAGCCCTTGCCTCCGATGCCGTGTCGCGCATGGACGTAAACCAGGCCGAAAATAATCTCCGCAATGCCGAGGCTGCCCTGCAGAGTGCCCGCGCCCAGCTCGAGACTGCCTCCACACAGCTCTCATACTGCACGGTCACGGCCCCGGTGGCCGGCCATATCTCTCATGCCGAAATCGACCCCGGCAACGTCCTCACCGGCGAGGGCAACCCCGTAAAACTCGCCACAATTTACAACGACGACTCCATGGAGGCCGTATTCGACATCTCCGACGTGCAGTACGAGACACTTCTCTCCTCGGCCTCCACTACCTCCGGGCCTCTATTCTCGGCCATGCCCCTATCGTTCGACACTCCCAAAAAGCACAGCTATACCGCCGACCTCTACTATACCTCTCCGTCGGTCGACGAGAATACGGGTACATTCACCCTGCGCGGAAGGATAAAGAACGCAGCCGGCGAGCTAAAGGAGGGTATGTTCGTATCGGTGGCGCTGCCATATGCCGTGGAGCCGCACGCCGTGCTGGTGCGCGACGCATCCATAGGCACCGACCAGCTCGGCAAATATCTCTACGTGGTCAACGACTCCGACAAAGTGGTGTATACTCCCGTGACCGTCGGCGAACTCTATCACGATACCCTGCGAATCATCTCCAAAGGAATCACGCCTCGTTCACGGTATGTGACCAAGGCTCTTCTCAACGTGCGTAACGGCGAGAAAATCAAGCCCGTCACCGCCCGATAACACTCCGCCGCCATGTTCTCCAGATTCTTCATAAACAGGCCGATATTCTCGGTGGTTATCGCCGTAGTGATGGTGATAGCGGGACTTGTGGCGTTGGCAGGACTGCCGGTGACGCAGTATCCCGACATCACGCCGCCCACGGTGATGGTGTCGGCGGAATATCCCGGAGCCAACGCCGTCACGGTGGCCCGCAGCGTCGGCACCCCCATCGAACAGCAGATCAACGGTACCGAGGGGATGCTCTACATGAGCTCCACCTCCGGCAACGACGGCTCCTACAACCTTACCGTCACCTTTGAGAACGGCACCGACATTGACCAGGCGGCCATCGACGTGCAGAACCGTCTCAACCTTGCTCAGTCCCAACTTCCCACATCCGTCACCGAACAGGGTGTGAATGTCAGCAAACAGTCGAGCGACCACGTACTGTTTATAGCCCTTGAAAGCGACGATCCGCAGAGATACGATGCCCTGTACCTCACCAACTATGCCAACCTTCACATCACCGACCCGCTGTCGCGGGTGGAAGGCGTGGGCGATGTCGGGGCTTTCGGCTCGGGCAACTACAGCATGCGCGTGTGGCTCAATCCGGAGCTTATGCGTGTGCGTGGCCTGACACCCGAGGATGTTGCCGCCGCCATTCGCGCCCAGAACATGGAGGTGTCGTCGGGTGCCGTGGGACAGAGACCGTCGGGCGACAAAACAGACTTCAGCTATACTCTCGACGTCGACGGCAGGCTGTCGGATGTGGAGCAATTCGAGAATATAGTGTTGCGCAGCAATGGCCAGAATATTTTGCGCCTCGGCGATGTGGCGAGAGTGGAGCTGGGCAGCACTTCATATTCGGGAGTAGCTTTGGTCAATGGCCGCGAACTGGCTATGATTGGCGTCAGCCAGCTCCCCGGCTCAAACGCCATGGATGTGGCCAAGGCAGCTCTCAAGGAACTCGACAACCTCAGCGATTATTTCCCCGAAGGCGTCTCCTATCGCGTAATCCAGAACTCCACAGACTTCGTAAAGGCCTCTCTCGACGACCTTATGGTGACATTCCTGGAGACCACGCTTATTGTGATGCTGGTGATACTGCTGTTTCTGCAGAACTGGCGTGCGGTGGTGATACCGATGCTTACCATCCCTGTGTCGCTGATAGCCACGTTGGCCGTGATGAGGCTGATGGGGTTCTCGCTCAAC
>CABUTY010000088.1 GCA_902494595.1 uncultured Porphyromonadaceae bacterium
CGCTGAACTGTTATCAGAATGGAATATTTCATGGCTGAGCGGTCGTGAAATTCCGCTCGCGCGAACGTCAGACGGCTAAAAGCCCTGATTTAATGCATTAAGGCCCTGAAAATCAGAAGAGTATATTCGTTGTGAACAGGATGGTGTTTGTTGGTGCTTGAGAGTGCACTTTATCGGCTCTTGATTGTTTCGAGGAAATTTTGTATTTTTGTAGAAGAAAATTGAGGAGATGCTGTCGGGAGCCGCAAGGTCCGGATGGTGTCACGTAGTTGTTGTGAAAATTCGAGCAATGTCAAAAACAGGCAGGATAGATTTCGAGACGCAGGATGTGGCGATGCCCTCGCTTGACCAACCCCTGCTCCGGCAGTGGATTGTGAAGGTAGCCGCAAGCTATGGCTTGACGGTTCGCCGACTTCTGTATGTGTTCATGAGCGACGAGGAGATTCTTAAAGCCAACAACCAGGCCCTCGGCCATGACTATTATACCGACATTATCACGTTTGACTATTCGCGCGACGGATTCATCAGCGGCGAGATGCAGATATCACTCGACACAGTGGCGAGCAATGCCGAATTGTTGGGAGTCCCCTTTTCGCGCGAATTGCTCAGGGTGGTAATTCATGGCGTGCTTCATCTTTGTGGTATCAACGATAAAGGCGATGGAGAACGAGCCATAATGGAGGCGGCGGAGAACCGTGCCCTGCAGCTATATGATAAACTGACAGCGACGAAAAGCCGAGAGGTATGAGATTCGATTACGACGTGATAGTGGTAGGCGGAGGCCATGCAGGTTGCGAGGCCGCAGTGGCCGCTGCAAAAACAGGTTCAAGAACCCTGCTGGTGACACTCGACATGAACAGAGTGGCGCAGATGTCATGCAACCCCGCCATCGGGGGCATAGCCAAAGGTCAGATTGTGCGCGAGATTGACGCTCTCGGCGGACAGATGGGTATCATAGCCGATAAGACAGCCATACAGTTCCGGATGCTCAACAGGTCGAAGGGGCCTGCAGTATGGTCACCACGCGTTCAGAGTGACCGCGAAAAATATATTTCGGAATGGCGCCGGACTCTTGAGAAAACCCAGGGTCTTGACATGTTTCAAGATAATGTCACGGACCTTGTCATAGAGGATGAATCTGTAGGCCGCAAGCGCGTGGCGGGGGTCGTGACCGCGTTGGGAATACGTTTTAAGGCACCACGGATTGTGCTGACCAACGGCACCTTCCTGAACGGCATGATGCACTTCGGCCGCACGCAGATAGAAGGAGGAAGAATCTCCGAACAGAGCTCCAGGGGCATTACAGAGCGCCTTCGCGACAATGGTTTCCGGACAGCACGTATGAAGACGGGTACCCCGGCACGCATCGATGGCAGGAGTATCGATTTCTCTCTTGCCGAACGACAGGATGGCGACCCCGACGAATGGGAGAAGTTTTCCTTTCTGCCCGAGATACGGCGCAGGTTGCGGCAGCAGCCATGCTGGATAGTGCGTACAAATCCCGATGTGCATACGGCTATCACGTCGCACCTCGACGAGTCGCCGATGTATAATGGCCAGATTCAAAGCATAGGTCCACGCTATTGTCCCAGCATAGAGACGAAATTAGTGACCTTCGCCGACAAGGAATCACATCAGCTTTTTCTTGAGCCGGAAGGCGAGGATACGGTGGAATATTACGTCAACGGCTTTTCGAGCTCGATGCCCTGGCAGGTGCAGACGGAGGCGTTGGCGCATATTCCCGCATTGCGCGACGCACAGCTTTACAGACCAGGCTATGCCATAGAATATGACTTTTTCGATCCCACGCAGCTGAAACATACGTTGGAGACAAAACTCGTCGGCGGCTTATATTTTGCGGGACAGATCAACGGAACGACCGGCTATGAAGAGGCGGCGGCGCAAGGACTTATGGCAGGTCTTAACGCATCGCTCGAAGGGCAGGGGAAAGAACCGCTTGTGCTCGGCAGAGACCAGGCATATATAGGAGTGCTTATCGACGACCTTGTCACCAAAGGGGTTGATGAGCCATACCGTATGTTTACGTCAAGGGCAGAATACAGGATACTTCTCAGGCAGGACGACGCCGATTCCCGACTTACGCCGATAGGATACAGTGTGGGTCTGGCCGATGAGAGGAGGTACGCCAGTCTCCTGCTCAAGGAGAAGGAGACAGAGGCATTGCTCGAGTGGGCGTCGAGTACAAATGTAAAGGCGACTGCGGAAGTGAATGCCTGGCTTAAATCGTTGGGAACGGCACCCTTGACAGCATCCGTGAAAGTCTCGGACCTCGTGAAGCGTCCTCAGCTGAGCTTCGGTATCCTTGCCAAAGGAATGCCATGGATAGAGAAAAGGCTTCTTGAGGTGGACAAGGCCGAAGAAGGGATGAGGCGAGAGGAGATAATACAGAGTGCCGAGATACGTATAAAATATGCCGGCTATATCTCCAGGGAGGCCGACATGGCGCAGAAGCAGCAAAGGCTGGAGAATGTCAGAATCCCTGAAGGGTATGACTTCATGACGGTGAAAAGCATCTCCACGGAGGCGAGACAGAAGCTGACGGCCATAAGGCCGGCCACCATCGGACAGGCCTCGCGTATACCGGGAGTGAGCCCTGCCGATATCAGTATCCTTCTTTTGCTATTGGGTCGTTAACAGGCTCATAATTAGAGAAGTATAGAACAAAAACTTAAAGCGGAATATAGAAATTGTTCCACGTGGAACATTGGGTTTGTCACCAAACGACATCCCGCATAGATGTTTGAAAAAATCTTATATAAACAATATGGAACTCGAAGATTTGAAAACCAGCATCCGGACGATTCCGGACTTTCCCAGCAAGGGAATCATCTTCCGCGACCTGACCACTCTTCTGAAAGATGGGGAGGCTCTTCATGTCATGTCGCAGGCGTTGGCCGACCTGTATCGCGAGAAGGGTATCACCAAAGTGGTGGGTATAGAAAGTCGCGGTTTTATCGGCGGCTCCATCCTGGCCTATGAACTGGGATGCGGTTTTGTGCCGGCCCGCAAGCCGGGCAAACTGCCTGCCGTAACCATCAAGAAGGCATATGCCAAAGAGTATGGCGTAGATACAATCGAACTCCACAGCGATGCCATCAACAGCGATGATGTGGTGCTTCTGCATGACGATCTTCTCGCCACCGGCGGCACTATGCGCGCCTGCTACGACCTCGTAAAGTCGATGAACCCGAAGAAAGTCTACATCAACTTCGTTGTGGAGCTCGCCGATCTCAAAGGCCGTGACAACCTCCCCGCTGAATGCGAGGTTACTTCCCTCCTGACTTTCTGAATTGTTAGGCGTAACGTTGATTACCATATGTCTGAAAACTTCAATTCCGGTACTGTAGAGAAATACTCCGATGAATCCGCAAAGACTTCATCGGAGGTTTCTTTAAATGGCATAGGCGAGCTCCTTGCCGCTTCCGGTAGGAATATCGATGAACTCGGTGGTTTCGATGTCGAAATCAAGGAGAAACGTAGCCGGGAGGATGTGGTCAACAATCGCCCCGGTCCTAAGCTTCGCGAGAAGATTCTGAGCCTTCCCGACCTGCCGGGCGTCTATATGTACATAGACGCCACCGGCAAGGTGATATATGTGGGCAAGGCTAAACGGCTTAAACGCCGGGTGTCGAGCTATTTCAATCGCCGTCACGACTCGAACCGTACCAACATGCTCGTCCGTAATATCGCCGACCTCCGCTTTATCGTGGTACATAGCGAGGAGGATGCACTGCACCTTGAGAATGCCATGATTAAGGAGTATCAGCCGCATTATAACGTGCTGCTGAAGGACGACAAGTCATATCCCTGGATTGTGGTGACCAAGGAGTTGTACCCCCGGGTTTTCATGACCCGCGAGAAAGGTCTGAACGCACGATATTACGGTCCTTACAGCAACGTGCAGTCGGCAAGGACTGTTCTGGAGCTTATCCGTGACACATTCCCGTTGCGCAGTTGCCGCCATGCCATAGATGAATATGGAATAGGCCATAACAAGTATTCGTTGTGTCTGGATTATCATATCAAGAAATGCGGAGGAGCGTGCCGGGGGCTGATAAGTCCCGAGGAATATGGTCAATATATAGGACGTGTACGTCAGGTACTCAACGGCGAGACAGTAGAGCTTGAACGCTCGCTCCTCGATGAAATGAACAGGCTGGCGGAGCAATGGAAGTTTGAGGAGGCGCAGGAGGTGAAGCTCAGATATGAGTCGGTAAAGCAGTATAATGCGAAGAGCACCATAGGGGAGCGCACCACACCGGATGTCGACATGTTCGCATATGTTGAGAATGAGGATAGAGCTTTCGTCAACTTCATGCATCTGCATCGGGGAGCCGTGACGCAGAGTCTCAATCTCGAGTTCCGCAGGAACAGTTCCGCGGAGGTGACGCGTGAGGAGATACTGTCGCGGGCCATTGCGGAGGTGGAAAACCGATTCGGCAGGGTGTTTGAGGAGGTGGTGGTGCCTTTCCTGCCCGATGTGGAGTTCAGGGGTGTCAAGTTTATGATACCGCAGCGTGGCGACAAGAAGCGCATCCTGGAGGTGGGAGAGAAGAATGTGGCCCAGTATATGCGCGACCGGGAAAGGGAGAGAGAGGCATTGAATCCCGACCGCCGCACCGACCTGCTGATGAAGCGCATGCAGTCTGACTTCCGGCTGCCGACGGAGCCGAGACATATAGAATGTTTCGACAACTCGAATATCCAGGGCACGAATCCGGTAGCGAGCTGTGTGGTTTTTCGCGACGGCAAGCCATCGAAGCGCGAATATCGGCATTTCAATATCAAGACAGTGGTGGGAGCAGATGATTTCGCGTCGATGAAGGAGGTGCTACACCGTCGATATACGCGGATGATGGCCGAGGGAGAGCCGTTGCCGCAGATGGTGGTTGTGGACGGCGGCAAAGGGCAGCTGAGCGCCGCCGTGGAGGCATTCGACGAGATGGGTATCCGGGGTGAAGTGTCGCTGGTAGGTATTGCCAAACGACTGGAAGAGATATATTATCCTGGCGACCAGTATCCGTTGTACCTCGACAAGAAGTCGCCGAGTCTGAGGGTGATACAGGCATTGCGCGACGAGGCGCACAGATTCGGCATAACTCACCACCGGAACCGCCGCAGCAAAGGCCAGACAATGAGCATGCTCGATGGCATAAAAGGTATAGGACCTGCAACCGCCGCCAGGCTCATGAAGGAATTCAAATCGCTAAAACGCCTTAAACAAGCTGATTATCAGGATGTTGTGAAGGTAGTAGGCAAGGCTAAGGCCGATATATTGCAGGAAGCCCTGAAAGATAAATCATAGGCTCTTCCCCGTTGCATTCCAAACTATTTGATTTCGGTCATGTTTTATAGAACAAAGAGGGACCAAAGAGGAATGCTATGGAGAGACATAAGAAGATAGATGCCCTGATAGAGGCTGAGGACGTGCAGGGAGTGCGCGGAATCATACTTGACCTTATCATCAGCAAAGCCGGCAAGACAAGGACACTGGATACCGTAAGGTATGCGATGGAGAAATCCCCCGGACTGTTCGAGGAAGACAACGGCAATATAGAGATTCGCGGCAAGGAGACATGGACGCAGCCATACGTGCGCGACCTTTATCATGCTTTGGAGGAGAATTTCAGCCGAAAGAAACTGCTGTCGTTTGTAGATGCAGGTTCTGCGTTGGCCTTGGATCCGGCAGCTTATAAGGAGGCTTCGGCGGCAGAAGCGGCCAGACGCGAGGCTGAGACGGATGCATTGGTTGCCGACAGCAAGGACTCTGATGAGAAGGTCATGATCTGTGATGAGAATGCCATAATTTACGAAGAATATCCTGCCGACAGCGAGGAAGCAAATCTCAGAAAGAAGGGGAATCCGGGGAATGTCTTCGGAATTATCCTGATGGTATTGGGCGTGGCCGCTGCGGTTGTGGCGTTGTGTGTGCCGCACATACTGTTCCTTCTGGGCATCGGCTTAGGAGTGTTCATGATTGGTTCCTCCGTGGTTTATCTCGGCATGAGCCACACCGGGAGCATGGCCTGAAATCAGTGGTCTGTGGAAAAATATTACAGAGGCTGTCTAACAACCAAAGTTAGGCAGTCTCTCTTTTATACACAAAATCTGAAGATTTAGGCTGCATTTGCCACAACTGATATAATCTTTGGGTAAAAGTTTAAATGAGGGTTCGTA
>CABUTY010000089.1 GCA_902494595.1 uncultured Porphyromonadaceae bacterium
ACTCCCTCTTCAACTCGCGGAATTTCCGCGAAAATCCACCGCCCCTGCGTAAACAATTTTTAAGGAACAGAGCCTTAATAACATTTCGGGAGAGCTGCCGCCGACGCGACAGCTCTCTTTTCCTATGAGCCGCGCTTTTATTGAATCACATAACTGAACCGGAACTGCACTTTCATTTAAAGTTGCAGACTAAGCCGATTTTTATTAACTTTGGCAATTGAACAAAATAGAATATTATGTCGAGCATAAACGAGACACAAGACGAAATAATAGAAGAGTTCGAGGGAATCGGCGACTGGATGGATCGCTATTCCTACATCATAGAGCAGGGAAGCACACTTCCTCCCTACCCCGATAGCGAGAAGACGCCTGCCAATCTCATCGAGGGGTGCCAGAGCCGTGTATGGATATCGGCACACCGTGCAGAGGACGGGCGCATACACTTCGACTCCGACTCCGACGCCATGATAGTTAAAGGAATAGTGGCGCTACTGATGCGGGTTCTCAACGACCGCACGCCGCAGGAAATCCTCGACGCCGACCTCTATTTCATCGACCGGATAGGTCTGTCGGAACACCTCTCCCCCACACGCAGCAACGGCCTGGTGGCCATGGTAAAGCAGATCCGCGACTATGCCACCGCCTTCAGCCTCCTCGACAAAACAAAGACGAACTAACAAAACAAAGACGAACTAACAAACCAAACCTAACCCCTATGCTACTTTCAATCGCGCAATTCTGGCAGGAACATTCGGCACTGGCCATCCTGCTGTGCATCCTGGCTTTGGTGATACCCCTGCTGGTATTCTATTGCATCAAGGCACATCGTGACCATCCCAAAGGGCTGATACCGGCCGCCATCGCCAACATGGGCGAACGATTCGGCTATTACATCATGAACGCCGTGCTTCTCCTCTTCCTCTGCTCCAAGTTCGGCATCAGCGACGCCGCCGCTGGTTGGATTTACGCCGTGTTCTACTTCCTCATCTACGTGTTGAGTCTCCCGGGCGGCATGATTGCCGACCGTACCCAGAAGTACAAAGGCACCATCATCTCCGGTCTACTGGCCATGGCCGTGGGTTATGCGCTACTCTCCATCCCAGTATTCTCCGACGGTCCTTCAGGCGGCGTGTCGTGGGTACTCGTGTTCACCTGCTTCGCGCTCTTCGTGATAGCTTTCGGCAACGGCCTGTTCAAAGGAAACCTTCAGGCCATAGTGGGCCAGCTTTACGACAATTTCGAGGCCGAGGCCGCCAAGAAGGGTGCCCGCGAGCTTGAAATAGCCAAGAGCCGCCGCGACTCCGGTTTCCAGATATTCTACGTGTTCATCAACATCGGCGGCGTGATAGCCCCCTTCATAGCCCCGCTGCTCCGCGAGTTCTGGCTAAAGGCCCATAATCTCGCCTATAACGCCGACCTGCCCCGTCTCTGCCACAAACTCCTCAACGATGCCGGAAGCATGTCGCCCGGCGACCATGCAAACCTCGCAGAACTGGCCGGCAAAGTCGGTTACGAAGGTGCCGTCGACAGCGGTTTCTGCACTCAGTATCTCGAAATCTTCAACACCGGCGTGCACTTCTCATTCATAGCCTCCGTGGTGGCAATGCTCATATCCCTGGGCGTATTCGCCTGGGTGATGAAACGTCTCCCCAACCCGGTCAAGAAATCAAAGAACGACAACAAGGTATCTCCGGCCGAGGCCCAGCACGACGCCAAGGAAATCAAACAGCGCATGTTTGCCCTCTATGCCGTGCTCCTCGTGGTGGTATTCTTCTGGTTCTCGTTCCATCAGAACGGTCAGTCGCTCTCCGTATTCGCCCGCGACTTCGTAAAGACCGACAACGTCGCTCCCGAAATATGGCAGTGCATCAACCCCTTCTTCGTGATTGTGCTCACCCCGATCATCATGCTGATCTTCGGAGCCCTGGCACGCCGCAACCGCGACATATCCACGCCCAAGAAGATTGCCCTCGGTATGGCCATCACGGCCATGGCTTACGTGTTCCTGATGGTCGTAGCGCTGGTCTACAATTACCCCTCGGGCGAAGAGTTCAAGGGTCTGGCCGAAGCCGTCAAGGAATCTATGAAGGCAGGTCCCGTGGTGCTTATACTCACCTACTTCTTCCTCACCGTCGCCGAGCTTTTCATTTCGCCGTTAGGACTCTCGTTCGTGTCGAAAATCGCCCCCAAGCACCTGCAGGGCATTTGCCAGGGTCTATGGCTCTCATCGACTGCTATCGGAAACCTCTTCATAGCCTTGGGCGTGACGATGCTCAACTCATTCCCCCATCAGTGGGAATGCTGGGCAGTATTCGCCGGCCTATGCCTCCTTTCCATGGGCGTGATGTTCTCCATGGTAAAATGGCTGGAGAGAGTCACCAAGTAATTCCACAGCTCCATACAGCCAAGATAGCCTTATACAGTGCGGACTCCTTCCGGAGTCCGCATTCCTTTTATCCGTATTCTTTTTCTATCTTCCTCACAGTCAGGATTTTACGCCATCTATTTGCGTAAAGCTCCGATTATTTGTATTTTTGTAGAATGGAATTGCGACAAGCACTCTATCTGATACCCGCAGGGCTCAGCGATGCGCCTTATAGAGATGTGATGCCGGCAGGCAATGTTGACATTATCCGGGGTATACGCCATTTCATCGTGGAGAATCTGCGCGAGGCGCGGCGTTTTCTGCGCCGGTGCGACGCGTCGTTTCCCATCGACGACTGCGAGTTTCACGAACTGAACACGCGCACCGACCGCACCGGTCTGGCAGAATGGCTTCGTCCCCTTGCCGAGGGCAAACCCATGGGACTTCTCAGCGATGCCGGCTGCCCCGCCGTCGCCGACCCCGGCGCCGATATTGTGGCCCTGGCTCAGAAGATGTCACTAAGAGTAATTCCTCTCGTTGGCCCCTCAAGCATACTTCTCGCTCTAATGGCCAGCGGCTTCAACGGCCAGGGCTTCGCGTTCAACGGTTATCTCCCGATAGAGCGACAGGCCAAGGAGGCCTCTATCGACCGCCTCGAACATGCCGCCCGCAGCAAGGGTATAACCCAGATTTTCATCGAGACCCCCTACCGCAACAACTCTCTTGTGGGGCTGCTTGCCGCGCGTCTCATGCCCGACACCCTTCTCTGCGTGGCTGCCGACATCACCGACCCACAACGCGAGAACATACGCACCATGCCGGCCAAGGCATGGAAAAACGCCACCTACGATTACGACAAACATCCAGCCATCTTCCTGATACACTCCACGGCCCATGCCCCGGCAGCAGCACGCAAGGGCCAGCATAAAAAATGAAAAAGACCAGAATAGTTTTCGACCAGCCACAGTTACCCTTTGAAGAGTGGGCCTCGGAGATGCAGCCCATGCCGGCCTCCGGCCGCGCCGCTACCGCGCCTGACGACTCCGGCAACGAAACGGAGATAACACCCGCAAGCATCCGCGACAGACTCTATTACATATCTTTCGGTTCCGGATCAAGCGGCAACAGCTGCTATATAGGCACGGACCGAGGCGGTATAATCATAGACGCCGGCATCAACACCGACCAGATTTCCAAAGTTCTCGCCGACAATGGCGTGAGGATGGATAGCGTCAAGGCTCTTCTGCTGACCCACGACCATTCCGACCATGTGAGGTATGTCTATCAGCTACTACGCACGCACCGCCACATGAGCCTTTACTGCACGCCCCGCGTGCTCAACGGGCTCTTGCGTCGTCACAGCATTTCCAAAAGAATCAAAGACTACCATACTCCCATTTTCAAGGAAATACCCTTCAAGGTCGGGCGCATGGAAATCACGGCTTTCGACGTACCTCACGACGGCAGCGACAACATGGGATTCTCCATCGACTTCGGCGAGCACACCTTCGTGTTGGCCACCGACCTCGGCGAAGTCAGCGAACGCGCACGCCATTATATGGGCAGGGCAAATTATCTGGTGATAGAGACCAACTACGACAGCGACATGCTCAGGCTTGGACGTTACCCTGAATATCTCAAGGCGCGTATACGTGCCGCCAACGGACATCTCGACAACATGCAGACTGCCGAGTTCCTGAAAAGCATTGTACGGCCCGAACTAAGATACGTGTTTCTGTGTCATCTCTCGCGCGACAACAACACGCCGTCAAAAGCTCTGTCGGCAGTCAGGAACGCCCTTGAGGAAATCGGCAAGAAAGTGGGAAATGGCGAGGAAACGCTCTCCGACCGTCGCGCCGACATACAGGTGTCGGCTCTGCCCCGTTTCGAGGCCAGCAGATGGTTCGTGTTCAGATAAACGGGGCGCAAGGAGCTGCCAAAGAGGGATGGGCTCCTCTATCCGCAGGGGTTGTTGCGCGACACGGTGATGGTCATCATGGCCGTCTCCAGACCTGAATCGGTCGTCTTCCTGTCTACCCTGAAAGATACGTATCCTCCTGTAAATGCGTAGCATACGATACCGGCGCCATCCCTTACACTTCTGTCAACCATATCTTTGTCGGCAAGCTTCATCGAAGAAAGGATGTAGGCGGTAAGATCTTCGGCGAGGAGGTCTCCCTGGGCGGTATTGCTCACGGTAACCGTCACCGGGTCGGCCACTTCCACCTTCCATACGCCAGGCTTCCCTTCAAGGTCGGTGTATAAAGGGATTCCCTGGCCGTCGGTAAGAAGTCCTGTGTAATCGTAATCGGCATCTCTGAGGGTCTCGCCCAAATGCAGGGCATCTGCCACGCTGCGTATGGTCATGGCAATGTCATTGTCGGCATGGAACGATGCAGGCACCGTGTCGGTGCTGACACGTACCGTGTCGCTTATCGACGACTTGTCGCCGCGGCCCGTGCACGACTCCGCCGTCAGCATCAATATCATGCCGGCCAAGCCGGCCATTATTACATTGCTCAGTTTCACGCCGCAAAATTATACATATATCGCGACATAACATAATTATGCGGCAACAAAAATAAAACGGACCTCGAAAGGCCCGTCGTTGGTGCTGTTTGTTACCCCTTTCTTTAGAAAACAGGAAATTCCTTAGGGTTGCACTGGTATTTTGCCATAAACTCCTGGTCGGTCATGGTGAGCATCATTATGCCCTGTATAAGGTTTATGATACCCCATGCGCCGCAGGTCACCAAGTTGAGTACGATGCAGATTATTCCGCCGGTGGTCTTGCCCATGCAGAAATACTGCAGACCCAGACCGCCGAGGAATATGGCCATAAGGCCGCACAGCGTTTTCTTGCATTCCTGCTGCGGACAATTCGGTTGCTCCGGATACATTGCTTTCAGAGATTGTGAACGCGGCTCTACATTCATTAAAATTTTACTCCAAGGCTTCGCGCCTCAGGGAGAAAGAAGCCTGCTCCTTGACGGACTTTCCCCCGTTTCACCAACAAAATTACAATTTTTTTGCACCAATACAAAATTCCGGCATCGAGGCGCGTCCCACTGCCACGTTTTTTTGGTATCACAGACCTGCCATGAGCTGCACCGAGAGCTCACAGACCTTACCGGAACAGCACCGAGTTCACCACCGAACTGTCAATGTAAAATATTTCCACGGCTTACATATTTTTTGTAATTTTGTGGTATGGAAAAAGAGTTGCCGGAAGGATTCAGGGAGAATGTGATTGGTCGCGGGGATATCGACGGGGCGTCGTTGCTGACGGCTCTTGATGGTCCGGCCACCATATCGGTGAAGATCAACAGGCGCAAGGGGGCAGCGGCGCTTGCCGGCGGGATTAACGCGGTTGAGGAGCTTACAGGCTATGAGGGCCTTGAGCCTGTGCCATGGTGCGCCTCGGGATTCTATCTTCCCGAGCGGCGTCCATTCACACTCAACCCGCTGATGCATGGCGGCGTGTTCTACGTTCAGGAACCGGCATCCATGATTTATGAAAGCATCGTGGCCCGACATGCCGCCGGGATGCCCCCGGGACTCGTCCTCGACATGTGTGCCGCGCCGGGCGGTAAATCCACTTCCATCATCAATGCCCTACCCGACGGCTGGCGTCTCGTTGCCAATGAGTTTGTACCCTCCCGGGCTGCCGTACTCCGCGAGAACCTCATCAAATGGGGATACCCCGACATCACCGTAACCAATGCCGACACCGCGGCGTTCGCCCGCACTCCTTTATTCAGCATAGTGGCCGTGGATGCTCCCTGCTCCGGCGAAGGCATGATGCGCAAGGAACCCG
>CABUTY010000090.1 GCA_902494595.1 uncultured Porphyromonadaceae bacterium
AAAGTTCATTTCCCTTTGCCCTCTTTGCGTTTGCCGTATTTACGCCATAAGGGAACGAATATTATCACGCCCGACACGGCTACCATCAGCAGATTATAGAGGGTGAATCCGGCCGACAACACTCCCCAGGCAAGCCATAGCCAGACAAGCCCCAGTAATGTCATCCCTATTACAGCCGTAGTTTTCATCATTGCAAAAATACAAAAAATTCCGCAATCACCAATATACTCTCCTCTATCTTTCTTAACAGGTGCCGGTTTCCCGAATCATTTTCAGGGTCATTAACACCGATTATTAGGATAATGATAAAAAAATAGCTAACTTCGCGCCTTAATATGAAAGGACAATTGACAAACATCATAAAGAAGTGGACCATAAGGCGAGCAACCATGGTTGTCTGCATGTCCATGGGGATGCTGCTGATGCTGTGGGGTTGCGGGGGCAACCGCAACTGCGGCGACAATGACAGGGCGACCCTGTCGGAAGAGATAACGGCCCTCGCCACCGCAAAGCCCATAGTGGCCGACACCGCCGCCAAGGAAAAGGAGGAGGAGGAAGAGCCGCTCGACTATTCCAAGGCCGTGTTCGACAACGGCATCATACCCGTAATAGAAGAGACAAGCCCCGCATATGCGGCGAAGCTCGCAGCATCCGGCCAGGATGGTTTTCTCATTGTCGACAAGGCCAGGATGAAGGTTATCCTCTATGACCGCTACGGATACGTGCTCAAGGAATACGGTATGGCATGCTCACGCAATTACGGCACTAAGCACAAGAAGGGCGACAACCGTACTCCCGAGGGCTTCTTCAGCGTACAGGGCGTATACGACAGCACTGACTGGCTATACACCGACGACAATGGCCGCACTTCAAAGAAGAAAGGGCAGTTCGGACCTCGCTTCATACGTCTGAGCATTCCGGGCATCTACTCCATAGGTATACACGGCACCTGCGCGCCATGGTCGATAGGCCACCGCGCTTCGCACGGATGCATCAGGCTCACCAACGAAAACATTCTCGAGCTTGTGGAGCTCGTGAAACCTGGAATGCCCGTGATTGTGCTCCCAGGCAAACGCGACCGGCAGGTAAACCGCAGCGAAGGATACGACATAACTTATTTCCCTACCGACCCCAACTTCAAGATGTCTGATAAGGAAAAGGAGGAAAAGGTTAGCGAACGCAAAGAAGAGAAAGACAGCGCCAAGGCACCAGAGACGAAAGCCGACAGCATAGTTCCGGCACACGTGTCCGAGCCGGCCGAATTGCCGGCAGAGGAGCATAAGGTAGCACCTGAGGTGCCCGATTCCATATTCTGATGACTGATAATACAGAAACCGACGGCAGGACACTGACGACATTCCGGAAGAGAATGCACGCCATAGGCGACGAGATAAAATCCTATCTCAATCCTATGGCCGATCTGGAGTCGCAGAAAGATATCGAGGAATCGATACGCTCGGGCGTATCGTTCAAGGGGTCGCAACTGCTTATTCTGATATTCGCCATATTCATAGCCTCATTAGGACTGAACACCGACAGCATCCCGGTGATAATCGGCGCGATGCTCATATCGCCGCTGATGGGTCCGATAATCGGCATGGGGCTCGGCATAGGCATCCGCGACTTCATGCTGCTGAAACGCAGCCTCAAGAATATCACGGCCGCCATCATAGGGTCGCTGCTCACCTCGGCGCTATATTTCCTGATATCCCCACAGTACGAAGGGTCGAGCCAGCTGCTGGCCCGCACGTCACCGTCAATCTACGATGTGCTGATAGCCCTCTTCGGCGGAGCCGCCGGCATACTCAGCATCGCCGCCAAAAACAAAGGTCAGGTGATGCCCGGTGTGGCTATCGCTACTTCTCTCATGCCTCCCCTCTGTACAGCCGGCTATGGCCTCGCTACTCTCCAGATGAAGTTCTTCCTCGGAGCTTTCTACCTCTTCTTCACCAACATGATGTTCATATTCGTGGCTTCATGGATAGGCGTCAAGGTGTTCGGCTTCAAGAATGTGGTTTATCAGGATGCCGCCAGGGCCAGGAAAGTCAAGACCATCGTTTATATCATCGTGACTGCCATGATCGGTCTCAGCGCCTATCTTACCGTAATCATGATCCAGAACAACATATTCATAGAAAGGGCCACTCGGTTTGTGGAAAACGAGATGGTGTTCCCCAACACGCAGGTGCTCAACTCGAAGGAATACGTTGCCGGCGGCAAACGCTATATCGACGTCACACTCATCGGCGAGGCTCTGCCCAAGGACTCGCTGCAGCTTGTGATGATCCACAAGATGGACTCCTGCGGCCTCGGAGGCACCATCCTCAACATCAAGCAGGGATTTGCGCTCAACAACAACGAGGCTCTTGACAACGACGACACGGAGAGCCAGTTCTACCATCTGATGCAGTCGGAGCTCTCGCGCAAGCAGACGGAGGTAGACTCTCTGCAGTCGATTATCGCCATGTCGCAGATGTTCAGCGACGAGAGCCGGCGTATCGCTCCAGAGGTGAAAGTGCTGTTCCCCAACATCCGAGACATAGCCCTGTCGCAGATGGTGGCCACATCCACCGACAGCGAAAGCGTCGACACGGTAAACATGATATTCGTAAACGCGCCAGCAGGTCTCTCCGCCGCCGAAAGGAAGAAACTTACCGACTATATCGGCGTTCGCCTCAAAGAGGAACACCTGCACCTAACCCTAAACCCCGCCAATTTCCCCTGGCCCTCAAAATAGGACTATAAGGTCTTTAAGGTATCTAAGGTCTCTAAGGCCCTTAAAGTCCTAAGTTTATTGCGAATCACGATTTAATTTCCTATTTTTGCAGTTCAAAACAACCGCGCCATATATGAAATCTCTTGATCTTAAGGGAATGGGAGTTGCGCTGGTCACTCCCTTCGACACAGACCATAACATAGATTATACATCACTGGAGAAAGTACTGGACCATGTCATAGGCGGCGGGGCCGACTATCTGGTGGTGCTGGGCACCACCGGCGAAACCGCCACGCTTGACGATGACGAGAAACATGCTGTACGCCGTTTTATTGCTGAAAAGGCCGGCGGACGCATTCCGCTGATTGCCGGCATGGGCTGCAACAACACCCGCCGTCTCGTCAACGAAATATCTTCAGCCGACCTCTCCGGTTATTCGGCCATTCTCTCCGTGGCTCCTTTCTACAACAAGCCGTCGCAAAAAGGCCTTTACTGTCATTTTGCCGAGGTGGCCAAAGCCTCCCCTCTTCCCGTGATTCTCTACAATGTTCCGGGACGTACGGGCGTCAACATATCCTCCGCCACCACTCTGCGTCTTGCCGCCGATTTCCCCAACATCATCGGCGTGAAAGAAGCATCGGGCAATTTCAAACAAATCGAGGAGCTGATCACCAACGGACCGGCCGACTTCCAGGTAATATCGGGCGATGACGCGCTCACTTACCCCCTGATGTCGTTAGGCGCCGTAGGAGTGATATCGGTAGTCGGCAACGCCTTCCCCAAAGAGTTCGGCAAGATGGTGCGCCTCTGCCTCAACGGCGACTTCAAAAGTGCATTGCCCGTACACTACCGTTTCCAGAAACTTTACGACGAGCTCTTTATCGACGGCAACCCCGCCGGCATCAAGTATCTGCTCCATGAGATGGGACTCATACACAATGTTCTCAGGCTGCCGCTTGTGCCTACAAGCATCGAAACCGGCAACAAGATAGACCGTTTTCTGGAGGCATTCTCATGATTGACCAGGCCACAGCGCAACGCATCAAGGATGCCGCCGATATCGTGGAGGTTGTTTCCGACTACGTCCATCTGGTGCGTCGTGGCCAGAACTATATGGGGCTGTGCCCTTTCCACAACGAACGTACCCCCTCCTTTTCAGTAAACCGCAAGCGCAATTTCTGCTTCTGCTTCTCCTGCAAAAAAGGAGGATCGCCGGTGAACTTCATCATGGAGAAGGAGGGACTGTCGTACAAGGAGGCACTCCTGCATCTTGCCAAGAAATATGGCATAGAGGTACAGGAGCGAGAGCTGAGCGACGAGGAGAGGCAACGGCAGTCGGAACGCGAAGGGATGCTTGTGGCCAACGAATGGGCCATGAAACTGATGGAGCATGACATGGTGTCAACAGCCGACGGGCGCGACATAGGACTTCAGTACCTTATGCAGCGCGGCGTGACCGAGGCGGCCATGAAGGCTTTTCATCTGGGTTACGCCCTCGACAGCGGCCACCATCTTGCCGACGAAGCGCGAAAGGCCGGCTACGCCCTTGAGGTGCTGAAGAAAACAGGACTCATTGGCACGTCGCAACAGGGACATGACTATGACCGCTTCCGAGGACGCGTGATTTTCCCCATACTCAACAATTCGGGGAAAGTGATAGCTTTCGGCGGCCGCGACCTCAAGGGTGGATTGGCCAAATATATCAACTCCCCGGAGTCGGCAGTCTATAAGAAAAGCAACGAGCTTTACGGCATCTTCCAAGCCCGCGCGGCCATCGTGAAGGAGAACAAGTGCTTTCTGGTGGAGGGCTATATGGACGTAATCGGAATGTGGCAGTCGGGCATGAAGAATGTAGTGGCCTCATCGGGTACGGCACTTACCGACGGCCAGATAGCCCTCATACACCGTCTCACCGACAACATAACCCTCATCTACGACGGTGACGCCGCCGGCATAAAGGCCTCGCTCAGGGGTATCGACATGCTCCTGAACCATAAGCTGAATGTCAAGGTGCTCCTTCTCCCTGACGGCGAAGACCCCGACTCTTTCGCCCGCAAGCATACGCCCGAGGAGTTCAGGGAGTATGTGGATAAGCACGAAACGGACATCATACGTTTCAAGATTGACGTGCTGCTTGACGAGCAGACGGCCCGCGACCCTCAGAAACGCATAGAGGCCGTCAATAGCGTTGTACAGTCGATAGCTCACATACCTGACCCTGTAGCGAGGGATGTATATGTGCAGGAATGCGCCCGTCTTCTCGGCGTCACCGAGGAATCCATCATCCAGTCGGTGGGACGCGCCAGGGCTATGCTCATACAGAAGTGGAAGAAGGAACGCGAGTGGAATGCCACACGCGAGTCGGCGGCAGTCATCAAGCAGCCGGCCGACAGTGTCGGCACATCCTCCGACCAGGCACAGCCCGATTCCAATACGGATTTCTCACAACAGCCTTCAAGAAAGACCGACATACCTTTCCGCCCCTTGGAAACACCGCTGATAAAGCTATGCGTCAGATATGGATACAAAGGAGTGTTCCAGCCTATGGATGAGGATGACGACACTCTCATAGATGTGCTCGACTACGTGCAGGAGGAACTGGAATCGGACGGAATGCGGTTTTCCGTTGATGAGTACCGTATTATATTTCAGGAGCTGCAGCGTGTTAAGCCATTGTTCTACAAGGCGTTGGAGCGCCGCAAAATGGAGATAGAAGAGGAGGTGGCCCGCAAACGCCGCGAAGGCATCGAGGAGATAGGCTCAGGAAGCTATTCCATCGACGAGCTCAAAATCAAGGAGAGCAAGCTTGAGGAATCTCTACGGGAGTATGCCACATCGGAAGTCAACGAATATGTCAAGGACTGGCCGGCACGATTTCTGTCGAGCCATGAGAACGACATTATACGCTCAACGTCGTTCGACCTTCTGCGCGAGAAGCATCATCTGAGCAACATCTATGCCAATGCGCCCGGCAATGAGAAGGAAGAAGACCGTCTGGAGATGCTTGTGCCCCGAACCATCCTCGAATGGAAGTCGGAGATTCTCAACCAGCGACTACGCGAGCTGCTGCGCAAGTTCCAGGACATGGCCTCCAACATGAACATTGAAGAGGAACATTCGCTACAGGCCAAGCTAAACTCGCTAATGAAACTGCGCCGCAAGATAGCCAAGGAACTGGGCGAGCGCATACTTCTCCCCAAGAACCAAAATTCCAATAAATAAGAGGCGCAATCGTTATCAATACATGAATATACTTGAAATACGAGGGCTGTACAAGCGATTTTCATCGGTTACGGCCCTTGACGGAGTGAGTCTTGACGTGGCGCGTGGAAGTATTCTGGGACTGCTCGGCCCCAACGGCGCCGGCAAAACCACCTTGTTGCGTATCATCAACGGACTCCTCACCATAGACGGAGGCTCCGTGACGATAGCCGGCAAGCCGGCGTCGCTCGACACTTCACG
>CABUTY010000091.1 GCA_902494595.1 uncultured Porphyromonadaceae bacterium
CGCGCCGCAGTAATCGACTGCGACGGTCTTGTTGTCCCCGGCAAATATCCGCCGGATGTTGTCGGCACTCCCGACTTTATCGCTCCGGAGGTTCTGCAGACGCGCGCATTGAAGCTCGGCGACCCAAACAAGAAACTTCCGAGCATACAGACCGACCGGCATGCCCTGGCAGTGCTGATATACATGTATCTGCTTTACCGTCACCCTCTTCGTGGCGGCAAAGTCAACGATCTCGATGCCGCCAGGGACGAAGAATTGTCGATGGGGGCGAAAGCACTGTTTGTAGAGCATCCTGCCGACAAGAGCAACCGACCCAAAATCAAAAATCTTGCACCGTCGGAGTTGCCACAGGGCGATGTTGACAAGTTGCCTTATACAATCTGCGGACCTTATCTCAAGGAACTTTTTGACCGCGCATTCATCGACGGACTTCACGACCCGATGAAACGTCCTACCGCCGACGAATGGGAGAATGCGTTGGTGAAGACCACCGACCTCATGCAGCCTTGCCAGAATCCCAAATGTGAGGCGCATTGGTTTGTGTTCGACAACTCAACCAAACCCCGATGCCCCTTCTGCGGCGCGGAATATCATGGTCAGTTGCCCGTACTCAATCTCTACTATTCTCCCGCTAAGGGAAAGTTCCTTCCCGAGAACTACCGCCTGATGGTCTATGACAAACAGTCGCTCTATATGTGGCATGTCAACCGTTTCGTCACCCCCAACGAGAGAACGAAACCGGAGGACAAGAAGCCTGTGGGCGACTTCCATTTCCATAAGGGTAAATGGATTCTCATCAACCGTCGTCTTCCCGACATGTGGGATGTGACCGAGCAGCCGAAAAGGCAGGTCAAGGTAGGTGAGTTTGTGGAATTGACCGAAGGACGAAAGATTCTTCTGTCGGGCGAGGATGGGGGACGTCTTATTGTGGTTCAACTTGTAAGCAATTAATGATCCATGGGCAAATGTAAATACTGCGGGCAGGATGCCGGATTATTCCACACCAAACATGCCGAATGCGAGCAACGCCATCTGAATGGCATCGACCGCGTAAAAAGCATACTCGCCACATGTTTTGAGCGAAAGGAGGACTTCTATCTTCATCAGAATGAGATAGAGACGCTGCGCCGCGATGCTTTTTTGTCGCCCGACATTTGTCGCGACATATATTGCGAGGCGTTCGATGCCGCGATAGAGCGCTATCTCGACGATGGCATTATCGACGGCGCCGAAGAGAGGGCTGTGGCGCGGTTCGTGCAGTTCTCAGGTCTGACGCAACATGTGCTCAACGTCAATAAATCGTTGGAGAAAGTGGTGCAGTCGAAAGTGCTTGAGGAACTGCTGAACGGCAAAGTACCGGCACCGAGAATCACCGTCGCCGGCAATTTCCCTTTCCTTCTCAGCAAGAATGAGCATATGCTATGGCTCTTCCGCGACGTCACCCTGCAGATGCAGAAAGTGCGCAGGGAGACGGTGGGCCGCACAAGGGGCGTCAGCGTCAGGGTATGCAGGGGTGTCTATTACCGTACAGGCGGGTTCAGAGGACATCCCGTGGAAACTACCTACATGCAATATGTAGGTACCGGCAGCGTATGCCTGACCGACAAAAATCTGTATTTCCACAGTCCTGAAAAGGCTATGAAGATTCCCTTCTCGAAGATTATTTCGTTGGACCCTTATTCCAACGGCCTCGGAATACAGAAGGATGGGGCTCGCGAAAAGCCCATGTTCTTTGAAAATCTCAACAGCTGGTTCTGTTATAATGTCATATCAAATTTAAAGTAACAGCTTATGCTTAAAGAACACAGGGTGGCGATAGCCCGTATATTCACCGACCTTATCAAGGCCGACCGTATTGTCGACACGGGCGAGATGGAATGCTGGCGCGTCATATGCGACAAGTATTCCATCGATAGGGATGCGAGAGTGGCGGCAAGGGATATCTCTTTTGCCGAAGCTATAGACATCATCTGCGACTCGGGCGTGCAGGGACTCATGGAGGACCTTCTTGGCGACTGTCGTTCGATGACGGTAAGCGACGGCTATTGCGCACATTCCGAGGCGCTGCTCATGATTGCCCTCACCGTGCTCCTTGACCCTGACGGCAATCTGTGCGGCGAGGTCATCTCCATCCCGAAGGCAAACTTCAATATTGATATCGCCACGGCCATTTACATCGAAAGCGAGCCGGACCATGATACCAACATGGCCATCAATGCCAGCTACCGATTCATATACAAGGAATTGCAGCTGGCCGGCTTTCATTTCGTATATATACCTAAAATCATTGACCATTACAGGAGGACAGACCCTGAGCTTTTCAAGTACATACTCTCTTTTCTGGCACCGTCGATGAGCGATGCCGGCATCGACAGCATCTACCGCTCGCTGATGGCGATGACTACCCACAATTTCTGCAAGGACCTGTTGTGCAACAAGTGCGGCATCACGGAGTTGCGTAACGCGGTCCCATCGCTGATGATAAAGATAGGGAACAGCTTCGTGGGCGATACGTTATATGCCAATTACCTGAAAATAGAGGTCGACGAGGACATCGTCGCCACGGTACAGTTGTTCGTCGACCGGTTCGCGGAGATGATCAGAAGCGACGTGTTCGTAGTCAATACCTCCGAGGAGTGCGACAATCAGTTCCATTTCCACGGGTTCTATAAACAGCTCCTCGACATGTTCCTGATACGCCGCGACATACGCAGCGCCATACATCTGAATCCTTACAGGGAGGAGATATATTTCCCCGACATTGATTCCAGGGCGGAAGGGCTGCACCGCCGCGAAAGAGCCTTATATGCGTTATTGCTGTGTCAGGGTCGCTACGGCATCAATTTCAACCTGCCAAAATCAGCCGATAGTCTGGAGAGATATAACCGCCGGATGTCGCGTATCCGGCAGAGATATGCCGCAATATATGAGATGTTCGGAGGCGACAGGGATGTGACTCCCGATTTAAGCGTCCCCGAAATAAGACGTCCCATATTCAGCTGCCTGAAACGGTCGTTGAGGAAACTCCGGTCGTTATACAATCCCGAAGATTATACCGTTACTAAAAACGCCGACGGTACTTTCTCCGTAAACGTCGAGCCGGAACTCGTGTTTGTGCATCAGCTTGACCGAGATATGCCCGTGCCGCTCGTGGACTCTGAATTGTATCGCCGTTGGTCGGAAATATAGGGCTGGAGTGTGCAACATTGCAGCCGGATATGCTTACGTTGATGGCGTTGATACTGAAATGTTTTGAAAATCATGCATCAGCGTGAGCCGGGCTATATATTTGCATTGAAAATTAATAACCACTATATGTCACAAAAGAATCATTACACTGGCTTGACCGATGCGCAGGTGTCGGAGAGCCGCCGTAAAAATGGCGTCAATATTCTGACGCCTCCCGAGAAGGATTCGCTATGGAAGCGGTTCCTCGAAAAATTCGGCGATCCGCTGATTATCATCCTTATGATTGCGGGTGCGTTGTCAATCGGCATCTCATGCTATGAGTTCTGGGGTCTGGACCAGGGCGCAGGAGTATTCTTCGAGCCTATCGGCATATTTATCGCCATTCTCCTTGCCACAGGACTGGCTTTCATCTTCGAGCTGAAGGCCGATAAGGAATTTGCCTTGCTCAATCAGGTAAACGATGACGAGCCGGTGCAGGTGATCCGCAACGGCAACGCCATGCAGATTCCCAAGAAGGATGTAGTGGTAGGCGATATCGTGATTCTCAATACCGGTGAGGAAGTCCCGGCCGACGGCGAGCTGTTGGAGGCCGTCATGCTCAATATCGACGAATCTACCCTTACCGGCGAACCGATATGCCACAAGACAACCGACCCGGCTGAATTTGACAAGGATGCCACATTCCCGAGCAATCATGCCATGCGCGGCACGAAGATTATGGAGGGTCATGGCGTGATGCGCGTGCTGGCCGTCGGCGACAAGACCGAGAACGGAAAGGTGTTCGAGGCTGCTCAGATTGACGACAGTGTCAAGACGCCGCTTAACGAGCAGCTTGACGGCCTCGGAGACCTCATAACTAAGATCTCCTATGGTTTTGCGGCTGCCATAATCATCGGTCGTATCGTGATGTATTTCATCAACGTGCCTGAATTTGAGTGGGTATCGTTCCTTGCCTACTTCCTCCAGACCCTGATGGTAGCCGTCACCCTCGTGGTTGTCGCCGTACCCGAAGGTCTGCCTATGGCGGTGACTCTTTCGCTTGCCTACTCCATGCGTCGTATGCTCAAGACCAACAACCTCGTACGCAAGATGCACGCCTGCGAGACAATGGGCGCAACCACCGTCATATGTACCGACAAGACCGGTACGCTGACCCAGAACCAGATGCAGGTGGCCCAGACCAACTTCTATGGAAATCCTTCCGACGATGTTCTGGTAGAAGGCATCGCCGTAAACTCAACAGCTCAGCTCGATTTGTCCGGCGATAAGGCTCAGGTGCTCGGCAATCCTACCGAAGGAGCTCTGCTCCTCTGGCTGCGGAAACGCGGCATCAATTATCTTTATGTCAAGGAGAAGGCTCAACGTATCGAGGAACTTCCTTTCTCTACGGAGCGCAAGTATATGGCTACTGTCGTCAGGTCGGCTACCGGAAAGAGTATTCTGTATGTGAAGGGAGCTCCCGAGATTATCTTCGGCATGTGTAAGAATACAGTCGGTGTGACGAAGCAGGAGATTGACGCCCAGCTCCTCGAATATCAGAACCAGGCCATGCGTACCCTCGGTTTCGCATACCAGGTGCTCAACGCCGGCGACAGGACCATCGAGAACTGCAAGGTGGTGGCCGACAACCTCACATTCCTCGGAATCGTGGCTATTTCCGATCCGGTCCGTTCAGATGTTCCGTTCGCAGTCAAGGAAGTGATTGACGCCGGAATCAAGGTCAAGATTGTGACCGGCGACACTCCCGGAACCGCCAAGGAAATCGGTCGTCAGATCGGCCTTTGGAACGATGCTGCCGACGGCGACCGCAACATCATCACCGGTGCGGAGTTTGCCGAGCTTTCCGACGAGCAGCTCAAAAAGCGTGTCGGCGACCTGAAGATTATCGCCCGTGCCCGCCCGATGGACAAGAAACGTCTCGTGGAGGCTCTTCAGGCCAACAACGAGGTGGTGGCCGTGACAGGCGACGGCACAAACGATGCCCCGGCTCTCAAGACAGCTCACGTAGGTCTCTCCATGGGTGACGGCACTTCCGTGGCCAAGGAAGCCTCCGACATTACCATCATCGACAACTCTTTCTCTTCCATAGGTCGTGCCGTGATGTGGGGCCGCTCGCTATTCCAGAACATACAGCGTTTCATCCTCTTTCAGATGACGGTGAACGTGGCTGCCTGCTTCATTGTCCTTTTCGGTGCATTCATGGGGATGCAGTCTCCTCTGACCGTAACCCAGATGCTTTGGGTGAATCTGATTATGGATACCTTCGCCGCCATGGCACTGGCATCGCTTCCCCCCTCGCAGTCGGTAATGAAAGAGAAGCCACGCTCGCGTGAGGCATTCATCATCAACCGCCCGATGTGGAAGTCAATCATCGGAACTGGCGGCATATTCTTCCTCCTGCTGCTCGGTCTACTCTACTACTTCGAGCATACCGACATTGCCTGTCTTACAGAGGTCGGCAAGGTTGCCATGGGAGCCAACACCGGACTCAGCGGCTATGAGCTTTCGCTCTTCTTCACGATTTTCGTGTTCCTGCAGTTCTGGAACATGTTCAACGCCCGCGCATTCGAGACCGGACGCTCGGCATTCCACTTCAAAGGCTGTGGCGGTTTCGGCCTGATTGCCCTTGTGATTCTCCTGGGTCAGATACTGATTGTTAGCGTCGGCGGCGACTTCTTCAATGTCGAACCCCTCAAATTCATCGACTGGGTGATCATTATCTGCGGCACCTCCCTCGTCCTCTGGATAGGCGAACTCGTCCGCCTCTACCGGAGATAACCACTAAATTCTCGCGGCAGCCTGTAGCATCATGATATGCGGGCTGCCGCGACAATATTTCAAGCCCCATAGGCGCTCATGCCTAAGGCTCTGTTCCTTAAAAATTGTTCACGCAGGGGTCGCAGGCTTTAGACGATTTTCTCCATGCAGGTGAGGGAACATAGCGGGCTATGTGACTGAACCAAAGGGTGAAAAGCGTC
>CABUTY010000092.1 GCA_902494595.1 uncultured Porphyromonadaceae bacterium
AGACCTTCGCGCAGAAGGTTCACACCTATCAGCACGTCGTAAACGCCGTTGCGTAAATCCTCAAGGATGCGTATGCGCTCCAGCGTGTCAACGTCACTATGGATATACGCCGAGTTGATGCCCCATTTTATGAGGTGCTTGTTGAGCTCTTCGGCCATTCGTTTGGTGAGAGTGGTGACGAGAGTACGTTCCCCAGCCTCTATGCGCAGCCTTATCTCCTCCATAAGGTCGTCAATCTGGTTCAGGGTAGGTCGTATCTCTATCTCCGGGTCGAGGAGACCAGTGGGACGAATCACCTGTTCCACGAAAACTCCTTCAGTCTGCTGAAGCTCATAATCGCCGGGCGTGGCACTCACATAGATAGTCTGGGGAGTAAGGCTTTCGAACTCCTCGAATTTCAGAGGTCTGTTGTCGATGGCAGCCGGCAAACGGAAGCCATATTCCACAAGATTCATCTTCCGGGAGAGGTCTCCTCCGTTCATGCCCCTGATCTGCGGGAGAGTCACGTGGCTCTCGTCGATAATGGTGAGGAAATCACGCGGGAAATAGTCGAGGAGACAGAAAGGCCTCATACCCGGCTCGCGGCCGTCGAAATAACGAGAGTAGTTCTCAATGCCGCTGCAATGGCCAAGCTCCTTGATCATTTCAAGGTCATAGGTGACTCTTTCGCGGAGACGCTCGGCTTCAAGCACCTTACCCTGCTGCATGAAGAAGTCAACCTGCTTGCCGAGATCCACGGCAATTCTGCTGACAGCATCGGCAGTGCGCTCCTTGCTGCTCACGAAAATGTTGGCGGGATATATGTTGAAACTTTCAAGAGATGTGAGCACGATGCCGGTTTCCGGATCAACGGTCTGTATCTTCTCAATCTCATCGCCCCAGAAAACGATTCTCAGCTGAATCTCTTCAAAGGAAAGCATGATGTCGACGGTATCACCCTTTACTCGGAACTGGCCGCGCTGCAGGTCTGTCTCCGTACGGTTGTACAGGGAGTCCACAAGGTCGCGGAGCAGCTGGTTTCGGCTTATGCGCTGACCGGTCTTGACCGTGACGACCGTCTGGCGGAAATCATCCGGATTTCCCATGCCGTAGATACAGCTTACCGAAGACACCACCACTATGTCACGACGTCCCGACAGTAAGGCAGCTGCGGTGGAGAGCCGCAACTTGTCAATCTGTTCGTTGATCATCAGATCCTTCTCAATATACTTGTCGCTGCCAGGTATGTAAGCTTCCGGCTGGTAGTAGTCGTAATAGGATACAAAATATTGCACGGAATTTTCAGGGAAGAAACCTTTCATCTCCGAGTAAAGCTGAGCGGCGAGGGTCTTGTTGTGTGAGAGGATGAGAGTTGGACGCTTCACCTGCTGAATAACATTAGCCATGGTGAAGGTTTTGCCGGAGCCAGTGACGCCGAGAAGTGTCTGGTGAGGGAGTCCGTTGATGACGCCAGCCGACAGCTCGGCTATCGCTTCCGGCTGGTCGCCCGTGGGTTGGTATGCGCTTGTAAGCTTAAAATTCATCTGCTGAAGTTTTAACTTACAAATATAATACAAAAAATCGGGCAAATCAATAGACCGGCAAAAAATGATATGCCACGTCCGACAGGGAGAGTGATGTCAGTCCATTCGCGAGCGATAGTCGGCGTATGAAAATTCGCGGAGTAGCACAGGAGAGCCTTGGCAAGGCTGTAGCCAGATGGAGGGATGCTGTATTCCGTTAAACATGTTGGTCTTTACCGTGGTGTAATGGTTCATGTCTTTGAGAGTGAGCCTGTCGCCCGGCTTCAGCGGTCGGTCAAAGTACCAGTCGCCGACGAAGTCGCCGCTGAGACACGAATTGCCGCCGAGTCGATAAGGTATGCCCGGCAAGGAAGCGGGGGCATTGTTGCCGGCGGTGACATGACATCGGCCTACGGATTCCGCTATTTCCGGCTGATAGGGCATCTCCAGACAGTCGGGCATATGGCAGGCGAAGGATGCATCAATGATGGCCGTGCGTATGCCGGCGTCCTCCACCACGTCCAGTACTTCAGTGACAAGGTCGCCTGTCTGCCATGTAAAGGCACTCCCGGGCTCTATGATAAGCTCAAGATGGGGATATTCATCGTGCAGCTCACACATGAGCTTGATGAAATGGTCGGTATCATAATCCTTACGCGTAATCAGATGACCTCCTCCCATGTTGAGCCATTTGATATGGGGGAGAAGATGGCCGAACTGGTTACGGAAAGCCATGAGCACCTTCTCAAGGTCATGGCTGTCGCTTTCGCAAAGGGCATGGAAGTGGAGCCCCTCTATGCCGTCAGGAAGACCATCGGCCAGTGCCGCCGCCGATTCCCCGAAACGAGAGCCCGCTACACATGGATTATAGATATCCGTGTCTATCACACTGCAGTGCGGATTTACCCTTAGACCTATGCTGACCCTCTTTCCCGATGCTTCTATCAACGGCCGGAATTTACGGTACTGTGCAAGCGAATTGAATGTGATATGGCTACTTCCGGCAAGAAACTCCGGGAAAGTCCGCTCCGTATACACCGGGCAATAGGAATGGACATCGTTGCCGAGAAATTCCAAGCTAAGCTTCATTTCATTGAGCGAGCTTGCCGTAGACGACGTAAAGTATTCTGCAATGATAGGGAAAGTCTTCCACAGGGCATTGGCCTTGAATGCCATGATTATCTTGACACCGGCCTTGGCAGCCACGTCGCTGAGCTTATCCATATTCCGGCGAAGCCGGTCTTCATATACTATGTAATAGGGGGTATCCATATGCTTTGCGTTAGACTCTCACTGGATTTTGAATTTGGCGAACTGCAGAAGGAGCTTCTTTATTCCGAGCAACCCGAAGTCAACAACTATGCTGTCCTGTCCCGACACGTTGCCGATCTCCACTATTCTGCCGCTGCCGAACTTACTGTGCTCGATAGTCATGTTGACTCTGACTTCATTGACAGAATGGATGATGAAGCCATGCGGGTCGGCAGAAGTGTAATCCGCGGGCTTCTTCGACTGGAGTCCTGAACCGCTTTTTATACGAGACACCGATTGCGTCACAGGCTTCCATTCATTTCTGATAAAAGCAGGTACGGCAAATTCCGTTTCCCTTCCGCCAATGTCAGACGTCTCCATGTCGAGATAACGGGGGTCGATGTCCCTGAGGAATCTCGATGGTCTCACCGGGGTAGTCATGCCGTTGCGGAAACGGCTTCGAGCGTACGACAGCGTACAGCTCTTCATGGCGCGTGTGATGGCCACATATAGCAGCCGCCGCTCTTCCTCAACCTGCATTATCTTATCCATCGACAAGGATGAGGGGAAAAGCTCCTCCTCCACGCCGACGATATACACATGCCGGAACTCCAGGCCTTTGGCGGCATGAGCAGTCATCATCGTTACCTTCGGGCCGACGGTCTCTTCTTTCTGGTCCTGGTCGGTTGCCAGCATCACTTCCGAGAGGAAAGATGACAGCGATACGTCGTCATCGCCGGCGGCATTGTGCATGTCGACAAACTGGCGCATGCCGGCCAGCAGCTCGTTTAGATTTTCCTTGCGGCTGATGCTTTCGGGCGTCCTGTCGCTTTCAAGAACAGCCAGGATACCGGTGCGGTTATAAATATCCTGACCCATTTCGAATGCATCAAGACGTCCGGCATTGTCGATGAATTCCTGCATCATGGCGCAGAAGTCATCGAGCAGCGACAGGGTGCGTTTGTTGACGTCAAGGCCGGCGGCTACCGGATCGGATATCACAGCCCAAAGGCTCTTGCCGGCTGCCGTGGCTACAGCCTGCGCCTTTTTCATGGTGGTTTCCCCGATGCCACGTGCCGGATAGTTGATGATTCGTCGCAGCGCTTCATCATCGTCAGGATTCACGGTGACACGGAAGTAGGACAAGGCATCCTTCACCTCCTTGCGCTGATAGAAAGCAGTTGCGCCGAATATGCGGTATGGCATTGAACGCTTGCGCAACGCCTCCTCAAGCACGCGACTCTGGGCATTGGTGCGGTAAAGGATGGCATAATCGTCGTAAGAGTCATGGTTGCTGAGCGATGACCTGTTGATGGCCGCAGCTATTATCGATGCCTCTTCCAGGTCGTTGTAACAGCGTATCACCTCTATCTTCGAGCCCTCTTCATTCTCGCTGAACACGTGTTTACGGAGCTGGTGCGTGTTGCGGTCGATAAGCGATCCGGCGGCATTCACTATATTCTGCGTGCTGCGGTAGTTGCGTTCCAACCGGAAAGTGCGCAGGCCCGGAATGGTCTTCTCGAGACCTATGATGTTGTTGATATTTGCGCCTCGGAATGAATAGATGCTTTGAGCGTCATCGCCTACCACACAAAGATGATTCTCATTACCCATAAGCAGCATCACCACGCAATGCTGCGCGAAATTGGTGTCCTGATACTCGTCTACCAGAATATAGCGGTATCTCTCGTTGTAGATGCAGCGTATGTCTTCGTTTTCCGACAGGAGCCGATGCATGTTGAGGATGATATCGTCGAAATCCATGGCGTTAGCCACGCGGCACCGTTCGTTATAAATGGCGAATATGCGCGAGATAAGCGGACGCCGGGCCTTGACATCCGCGCCGTAATAGCGGCGCTCGTATTCTTCGGCAGAAAGAAGGGCATTCTTGGCATTGCTGATAATCGCAGACACCGTTGCCGGTTTGTACTCCTTTTCGGAAAGACCCAGCTCCTTGACAATCATCTTGACAAGATTGCGGCTATCGCTCTGGTCGTATATGGAGAAGGAGTTGCGGTAACCTATCCGGTCGGCATGACATCTGAGTATACGCAGAAAGAGAGAGTGGAAAGTGCCCATCGGGATTCTGGCAGCAATTTCTGGGCCGGCAACAGCCGCCACACGCTCTTTCATCTCCCTTGCGGCCTTGTTGGTGAATGTCAGCGCCATGATACGCCATGGCTGATAGCCCAGATGCAGTAGGTGCACTATCTTGTAAGTGAGCACACGCGTTTTACCCGAACCGGCACCGGCTATCACAAGCGACGGTCCGTCGGTATACTCCACGGCAGCCCGCTGCTGCGGATTAAGCTGCTCAAGATATTCGTATTCCTGGCTGTTCTCTGACATTTTACGATTCGGAGAAAGGAATTGCTATTTCCTCATACATGGGAATCATCGGTATGAAGTGATAGGAACCTGCGGTATAATCTATCCTGCAGCAATAATGCTGCATGCCATTGCTGACTATGAGGTAACGGGCCTTGAGGGCCATATTGTATCTTACAATCTGGTCGAACACATCCTGGGTGATTTTGACGTCGGGAGCCTTGTACTCCACGATTATCAGAGGTATTCTGTCACGGCCGAACACCACTGTGTCGCATCGCTTGAGGGTATCGTTGACGCGTATGCCGGTCTCGTTGGCAGTGAGAGCGGCAGGGTAATGCCGACAGTCGATAAGCCAGGCTGTGAAGTTCTGGCGCACCCATTCCTCGGGCGTGAGTCGCACCCATTTGCCCCGCAGACGGTCCCATACCTTCCCGTCGGATATACGCAGATCGGCGGCAGGAAGATTCAATTCCGGATAGTCTGATTCCATTAATTAATACTTCAAGGGTTTGAACGCACCCTCGTAAGCCGGGTCAAGAATGGTGTTGAGCATGTCGGCCAGCCTAAGGCCTCCTCTAAGAAACTGCTTCTCTATGACAGGCGTCCATTCGGCTATATAGTCGTAGGATATATTTGTATTGACGGGTGTGGCTTCATATACGGTCTTGCATATGCCGTAGGTTTCCTCGCCCCAGTGCTCGGGATAAGCATCGGCAAGGATTTCCCGGCATTCTTCAGGAGTTGCGCGGTCAATCTGCTGTTGCCATTCCGTATAGCTCCATTTGTGGGCTGATTCGGGAAGCCGTGAGTCCCAGACGCTGTGAAGATTGGCGGGGGAGCGGAAATATTTCACATCCCAACGGTTCCCGCCTAAGTCGGAAGCATGCCCCAGATGCATAGGCTGGTGTATGTCGCCAAGAAGGTGCACGAGAATCTTGAGCGCCAAAGCTCTCTGGCCATCCACCATGTTGGTGTCGGCAAGGATGGCGGCCTGCGTCTTGCC
>CABUTY010000093.1 GCA_902494595.1 uncultured Porphyromonadaceae bacterium
AGATAGAGGATGGGAAGCGCGTTGAATATCCCAACGAGGATATCCTCGTCTACGACACTTCAGGTCCATACACCGACCCAGCCATAAAGACCGACATCAACAAGGGTTTGCCGCGCCACCGCGAGCAATGGGTTATAGATCGCGACGATACAGAAGTGCTCGATGACATCACCAGCGAGTATGGCCGCGAGCGCCGCGACAACAAGGCCATCGACGCCATTCGCTTCCCCGTGCAGCACAAGCCACGCAAGGCCAGGGAAGGACGCCGCGTAACACAGATGCACTATGCACGTAAGGGTATCGTGACTCCCGAGATGGAGTATGTGGCCATCCGCGAGAACCTCGACAACCGTGAGCGTGGCATCGACAGCTATATCACTCCCGAGTTCGTTCGCGACGAGGTGGCCGCAGGTCGTGCCATAATCGCCGCCAACATCAACCACCCCGAGGCTGAACCTATGGTAATCGGCAAAGCCTTCAGCTGCAAAATCAACACCAACATCGGCAACTCGGCTCTCTCCTCCGGCATCGAGGAGGAAGTGGCCAAGGCCGTATGGAGCTGCTACTGGGGCGGCGACACTCTTATGGACCTCTCAACAGGCGACAATATCCATGAGACCCGCGAATGGATTATCCGCAACTGTCCCGTGCCGATGGGTACAGTACCTATCTATCAGGCTCTCGAGAAGGTGAACGGCGATGTCAAGAAACTCACGTGGGAGATTTATCGCGACACACTCATCGAACAGTGCGAGCAGGGTGTGGACTACTTCACCATTCATGCCGGCGTGCTGCGTGAACATGCCCGTCTTGTTGGTGAACGTCTCACGGGATGTGTGTCGCGCGGCGGCAGCATCATGACCCAATGGTGCGTGCTCCACAACCAGGAGAGTTTCCTCTACACCCACTTCGACGAGATTTGCGAGATTCTCAACAAATACGATGTGGCTATATCGCTGGGCGACGGCATGCGTCCCGGCTCCATACATGACGCCAACGACCGCGCTCAGTTCCTCGAACTCGATGTGATGGGCGAGCTCTGCGCAAAGGCGTGGGAACATGATGTGCAGGTAATCATAGAAGGACCCGGCCACGTGCCCATGAATAAGATTCCGGCCAACATGGAACGCCAGATCACGGCATGCCATGGCGCTCCCTTCTACACACTTGGCCCGCTGACCACCGACATAGCTCCGGCTTACGACCATATCACCTCGGCCATAGGCGCCGCCATCATATCGGCGCTGGGCACAGCCATGATATGCTATGTTACCCCCAAGGAGCATCTCTCGCTGCCTACACTGTCGGATGTGCGCGACGGAGTGGTGACATATAAGATAGCGGCACATGCCGCCGACCTCTGCAAAGGCTTCCCCGGAGCCCAGGTGCGCGACAATGCCCTCTCAAAGGCCCGGTATGACTTCCGTTGGAAAGACCAGTTCAACCTCAGCCTCGACCCCGCGCGCGCCAAGGAGTATTATCTCCAGTCACGTCGCGACGCTCCTGAGGCCGACGACAGGTTCTGTACAATGTGCGGCCCCAATTTCTGCGCCATGAGAATATCGCAGAACATTGCCGACTGCTGCGATAAAAACTAAGAGATGCAGTCAGAAAAATTCATAGCCAAGAGCGACCCTACTCCCGATGCAATATTCGGCCATGGCTTCGCCGACATAATAGGCCGTTACGACTGGGATAAGACCGCCCGTCTTGTCAGCGAAGCTACGGCAGATGATGTGAAACGCGTGCTGGCTAAGGCCGCCGCGAATGTCAAGCAGCTGTCGCCCGAAGAGTTCGCCGTGCTGATATCGCCGGCCGCCGACCCATTCCTCGAGCAGATGGCGCAGCTCAGCAACCATTTCACCAAAGAGCGTTTCGGAAACGTCGTATCAATGTACATCCCGATGTACGTCTCCAATGCCTGCACCAACAAATGCGTGTACTGCGGTTTCAACCACGACAACAAGTATGAACGCACCACGCTCACCATGGCGCAGGTGGAGGATGAATGCAAGGCTATCAAGAAGCTCGGCCCTTTCGAGAATATCCTGATAGTGTCGGGAGAATATCCGGCCCTCTGCGGCGTGGAGTATATGGAAAATGTACTGAAGGTGTGCCGCCCCTATTTCCACAACATGACGCTGGAGATACAGCCTCTGAAATCGTCACAATACGAGCGGCTGACGCACGCCGGCCTCAACGGCGTGGTATGCTTTCAGGAGACCTACCATCGCGAGAGCTATAAGAAGTATCATCCCCAGGGCATGAAGAGCATATATGAATGGCGACTCAACGGCTACGACCGCATGGGCGAGGCCGGCGTTCACAAGATAGGTCTCGGAGTACTCCTGGGGCTGGAGAACTGGCAGCCCGACACGGTGATGATGGCTCGACACCTGAGGTATCTGCAGAAGAAATACTGGCGATCGCGTTTCTCGGTAAACTTTCCGCGCATGCGTCCATCGGAAAGCGGATACCAGCCGAAGTCGATAATCTCCGACAGGGAACTTGTGAAACTCACATGTGCCTTCCGGCTCTTCGACCATGACGTTGACATATCCTTCTCCACGCGGGAGGCTCCCGAATACCGCAACCATATCATCCCGTTGGGAGTGACATCTATGAGTGCCGGGAGCAAGACAGAGCCGGGCGGCTATGTGTCCACGCCTACGGCGCTGGAGCAGTTTGAAGTGTCCGACGAGCGCTGTCCCGCCGACGTTTCCCGGGCCATCGCTGCCGCCGGCTACCAACCCGTCTGGAAAGACTGGGACAGCATCTTCGACTGATTCCTTTGCAATCGCATCGCTGTCGCGTCGCGGTCGCATAGCAATTCTGACAAAATACATCCCCGGAACAGAGGTATGCGAGACATTCGCGCCTGTTCCGGGGAATTATAATGAGGTCTATCTGATTATTTGTCGGTGTCGACGGGGATGATTGTTGTGGAGTCGGCGGAGGCTACGTTGGCTTCGTAGCGGTATTTTGCTTCCCAGCCGAGGGCCGATGCGCCGAGCACGGCGGCATCTCCATCCTTGAGTTCCGATACGAGTATCTTGCATTTGCCTCTGAAGATAGGCATCACGTTCTTCTCAAAAGCCTCCTTGATAGGATTCATGAGAAGGTCGCCGCTCTTGGCAAGACCGCCGAAGAGCACTATGGCCTGCGGGCTTGAGAAAGCCACGAAATCCGCAAGGGCTTCGCCAAGTATGGTTCCTGTGTAGTTGAAAATGTCCTTGGCCAGTTTATCGCCGGCGATAGCTGCATCGTAAACATCCTTGGAGGTAATGGCATCTATGTCGAGGTCTCTAAGCAAGGAGGGCTCGGGACGCAACTCTATGAACTCGCGTGCAGTACGGGCCACGCCTGTGGCCGAGCAATAGGCCTCAAGACATCCTGTGCGGCCACATCCGCATACACGGCCGTTGTGGCGTTTCACCACCACATGTCCCAGCTCGCCGGCAAAGCCGTCGCTGCCGTATACCAGCTGGCCATTAATCACTATGCCCGAGCCTACGCCCGTGCCAAGCGTGATCATGATGAAATCCTTCATCCCGCGGGCTGCGCCGTACGTCATCTCGCCCACTGCGGCGGCGTTCGCGTCGTTGGTAACGGCTACAGGTATGCCGCCGAACGCTTTGCTCACCTTCTCGGCCAACGGTATGATCGGTCCCCAAGGAAGGTTCGGCGGATTCAATATCTCTCCGGTGTAATAGTTGCCGTTCGGGGCCCCTATGCCGATGCCTTGTATCTGGTCCTCGAGTTCATTCACTTTTAGCAGACGGGTAAGTCCCTCATGCAACTCGGCGATGTAATCGTCGAAGTTGGTATGCTTCTGAGTCTTCACAGAATCAGAGGCGATAACCTGACCACGCGCATTCACTATACCGAACACCGTGTTGGTTCCGCCTATGTCTATGCCTACCACATAAGGTTTGCTCATAATATAAATAATTTTTAAACAGACAGATGGCAGAAGTATTTCCTGCCATCTGTCTGCAGGTTAACAGAGTATTTTCTTAGCGCGAGTTCCTGTCGATTATTTGAACAGGTACTGCGATGAAATCGACTGATTATTGTGGATTCGGCGGATAGTATCGGCGAAGAGAGTAGCCACGGGAAGAATAGTGGCTTTGGGATTCTCCCTGATGTAAGGGATAGAATCGGTGAAAATGATTTCCTCGATACCGCAGTTAGCCACTCGCTCTGTGGCGGGGTCAGACATCACGGCATGGCTGCAGAGAGCGCGGACGCTCTTGGCGCCGTAAGCGAGAAGGAGGTCGCTGGCCTTGGTGATTGTGCCGGCGGTATCCACAATGTCGTCGACGAGTATCACGTTCTTGTTGGCCACTTCGCCAATCACGGTCATTTTCTCCACCACGTTGGCCTTGGCGCGTGTCTTGTGGCAGAGCACCAACGGCACGTCAAAGTACTTGGCATAACTATTGGCACGCTTAGCGCCGCCTACGTCGGGAGAGGCTATAACCATATCGTCGAGACGCAGATTCTCTATGTAAGGTATGAATATCGACGACGCGTAGAGATGGTCCACAGGCACATCGAAGAAGCCCTGTATCTGGTCGGCATGGAGGTCCATGGTGATGAGCCTGTTGATACCAGCCACGCTGAGAAGGTCGGCCACAAGCTTGGCGGCTATCGACACTCTCGGCTTGTCCTTGCGGTCCTGTCGCGCCCATCCGAAATAGGGAACCACTGCTATCACCGATGCAGCCGATGCTCGCTTCGCCGCATCTATCATCAGCAACAGCTCCATAAGATTGTCGGACGTCGGGAACGTGGACTGTACAAGATACACTTCACTGCCGCGTATCGACTCTTCAAAAGATACTTCAAACTCACCGTCGGCGAATCGCTCCCGGTTCATCTTGCCTAATTCTATGCCGAGTTCCTTGCAGATGCTCTCGCCAAGATACTTCGACGCTGTGCCCGCAAACACTTTTATCGGCCTCTGAGAATTGCTCATTGTTGGATATGGTAGTTTAGGTTGGATTTCTCACCTGTGAAAACCTTGCTCAATACATGGCTTTCATTGCACAAAATTAAAATTTTTCGCCCATTATTGCAAACGGCCTCCCGTTTTTTTCACCTTGATCTTTTTCAAAGGAAGGATAAGGGCTCCCTTCGGCGAGATGTTGAGTGATGTCGGCTTTCCTCTTTCCACGCGGAACTGATGTTGCAGCCCCCAGAGCAGGTCATTCTCCTTATAGTCGCCCTCGGCTATCCCCGCCATGTCGAAACAGAGATCTGGGATATTGATTCTGGCCGTCTGTGGTATGTCGGAGAAGTTCACAAGGAACAATAGCGCCTCCTTGCCGGTATATCTCACGAAACTGTATAGACAGTGCGGGTTGAAACCGGGATTCTGAAGATTTACATACATGAGATCGAAAAACTCTCCCTCGCTTACGGCCTTCGACTTGTTGCACAACGTGAGCACTTTCCGGTAGAGGTTTCGGAGCCATTTCTCATGGGCGGTGAGCTTCGAGACAGAGCAGAGGCCGTTGTTGTACCATCTGCGCAGTGTGTCATAGCTCCAGTAGTCGAATATTGTGCTGCGGTTGTTGTCGCCGGCAAAGCCCTCGTTGTCGGTTGCAGGCTCGCCAAGTTCCTGACCATAATAAATCATGAATGGACCTTTGCCCATCATGGCGCTGACCACCAGATAAGGCACAACCTTTGCCGGATTGCCGGCGAATGCCTTGGAGGCAAACCTCACCTCGTCATGATTCTCGAGGAAATTGAGCATACAGTCGCCTATCCCCTCCACGGCCTGCCAGCATCCTGTGAGCTGCGCAGCCGAATACCCCTCGCGCTCTATGCCCACAAGTGTATCGTAAAGTCCTACCTTGTCGTAAAGATAGTCGAAGCCGCAGTAATGGATAAACTGTCGGTAAAGTGCTATGTCGTAGATCTCCCCTATGAATATCACGTGGGGATAATCAGCCTTGACCTGCGGTATGGCCCAGTGCCAGAACTCCTGCGGCACCATGAACACCATGTCGCAACGGAAACCGTCGACACCCTTGGCAGCCCAG
>CABUTY010000094.1 GCA_902494595.1 uncultured Porphyromonadaceae bacterium
AAAAGACACAGGAAAAACCATTCGCTTGTGGAGGAGCTGGAGCGTCAGGGGAAGCTCCGTGTCATCTATGGCGACCTGAGGAATTACGAAGATGTGCGGCGGGGCGTGGAGGATGCCGACTATGTGCTTCATGTTGGGGGCATGGTGTCGCCGGCCGCCGACCATTGTCCGGAGCTTACCAGAGAGGTCAACGTAGGCTCGGCCATGAATATAGTGAGGGCCGTGAAGTCGCGTGGCGACGGCGGCAGGTGCGTGAAGGTAGTTTATATAGGCTCGGTGGCGCAGCTGGGCAACCGTTCGCAGCCTCTCCATTGGGGACGCTCCGGTGATCCGGTATGGACTGCCGGGTTCGATGTCTATGGCCAGTCAAAGGTAGAGGCCGAACGCGTCATAGCCGAGAGCGGTATACCTTGCTGGGTATCGCTGCGCCAGACCGGCATTCTCGCCAAGGATATTGTGGCCAAAGGTGCCGACCCGATTACCTTCCATGTCCCCGTGAGAGGCGTGCTCGAATGGGTGTCGGCAGAGGATTCCGGCAACCTCCTCTGCAATCTGGTACTCGCCGACCTCCCCGAAAATTTCTGGAAAAGATTCTACAATATAGGCGGTGGCAAAGGTTTCCGTCTGAGCAATTACGAGTTCGAGAAGCTCATTCTCAAAGCCATGTCGTGTCCTCCCATGGAGAAAATCTTCGATGCCGACTGGTTCGCCACCCGCAATTTTCACGGACTATGGTATGAGGATTCCGATGAGCTTGAGGAATGGCTTCATTTCCGTACCGTCAAGGATGCTGCTACATATTTTGAACGTTTCAGGAAGAGTTTGCCATGGTATTTCCGACTTACGAAACTTGTGCCGGCGTTCATGATAAAGGCGGGGATGAGTTATCTGTCGCGTCGCAAGCCGTTGGGCACTATGTCGTGGCCCGGCAGAGATGAAGCCCGTATGAGGGCCTTTTTCGGCGGCGAGGATAAGTGGCGGGCCATACCCGATTGGGAGCATACCGATCTCAGTCATCCTTCAGAAACGCCGGTAAGGCTCGACCATGGTTATGACGAGACCAAGCCGGAAAGCGAGCTTGATATAAAGGATCTGCAGTCGGCGGCCCGTTTCCGCGGCGGCAGATGCCTGGCGCCGAATATGACTCCGGGCGACCTCGATACCCCCGTGGAATGGGAATGCCATGACGGCCATCGGTTCATGATGACGCCCCGGCTGGTGCTCCTCGGCGGCCACTGGTGTCCCGAATGCTTCGGTCCAGATGCCGATTATGAGAAGGAGGCTTCCCTCAATCCTTTCTTCGCCCAAGTCTATTCCTGATAGCGTGTTCAACCCTTTCCTTGCTCTGCGCGTTTAATCTGTAAAAAAATCGCAAGAGTATGAATGGAAAGATATTGGTAGCCGTGGCGTTGGCAGCTGCGGCATGTCTCGGCAGTTGTGTGTCGAACAAGAAATATGCGGAGTTGCAGATGGAGTATCAGACCACGCGCGACGGTCTGCTGGAGTGTAATTCCAACACCAAGAGCATGGAGTATGTAATCAAGGACCTTCGGCAGCAGAACGAGCAGATGCGCAGCTCGCTGCAGGCCATGCAGGCAACCCTTGACCAGAGTATGGCCAACAACCAGCAGGGCAACGTCAACATCTCCAAGCTTGTGGATGAGATAAATGCCAGCAACAAGTATATCAAGGAGCTGATAGCCGCCAAGTCGAAGAGCGACTCGCTCAACATGGCCCTCACCAACAAGCTTACCCGCTCGCTGTCGAACGATGAGCTGAAGGATGTGGATATCAAGGTTCTCAAGGGAGTGGTGTACATATCGTTGGCCGACAACATGCTTTTCAAGTCGGGAAGCTATGAGATATCCGACAAGGCTTTCGACACGTTGTCGAAGATAGCCAAGATTATCAAGGATTATTCCGACTATGATGTGCTTGTGGAAGGCAACACCGACAATGTGCCGATATCACGGCCTAACATACGCAACAACTGGGATTTGTCGACGCTTCGGGCATCGTCGGTGGTGCAGTGTCTGCAGAATCAGTTCGGCATCAACCCGGCGCGGATGACGGCCGGCGGCCGCGGGGAGTACAATCCCGTTGCCGACAACAACACCGACACCGGGCGCCAGCGCAACCGCCGCACGGAAATCATCATCACGCCTAAGCTCGACCAGTTCCTTGACCTCATCGACCAGGCACCGAAAGAGAAGTAAAATCTGACCTGGATATACCGGTACATCTTGGATAAAAAGGTCCTGAGGACGAAAAAAACGTTAAAAGCTTTGGTGGAATGAAAAATTAGAATTAATTTTGCGCTACGAAAGCCTCAGGGCCTCGAAGGAGAGGTGGGTGAGTGGCTGAAACCACCAGTTTGCTAAACTGACGTAGGAGATTATCCTACCACGAGTTCGAATCTCGTCCTCTCCGCCAATCAGCTTGATTATCAAGCATTTACAAAATCCACACCCAATATTACACCCAGAAATGGCGGTAATATTGGGTGTTTTATTATCATTAAATGATACATAATTCTGTGGGTGGAAATCAGGCTTAATTATTTAATATCATTTAACATCGTCCGACGGTAACCTTCATAGTTCCTGCATTCGCTGACATTGTTTCATATACCATTTGCCGCCAAAAAATCTTTGATTTTTACATTTGTGTAAAACATTTTTCGTAACTTTGCGTTGTAATTTCAAACGCAAAGAATTATGAGCGAAGTAGAACTACTCTTAGTCAATAGCAGCGACAGCTGCACTATGTACACTATTCAGTTCCTGTCTGATGATATGAGCGAATTTGAGAAATTCGTTACCAAATTCAGACAGGACGCCGAGCTGAATCCTGACTTTCAGGCTATAATGAGATTCGTTGAACAGATTCTCTCCAACGGCGCACTGGAGCGTTACTTCCGCAGAGAGGGCAAGATGAACGACTCAGTTGTTGCACTGCCTGTTTTGAAATCAAAACTTCGCCTGTATTGTCTTCGGCTTACCAACAAAATTCTCGTCCTCGGCAATGGCGATGTGAAGAACAGCCGGACATACGAAGAAAACGACACATTGCAGGGTTACGTCATGGACTTGCAAAAATTCGAGCGTCTGCTCAAACAGGAAGTGCGTTCAGGCAATGTGGAAATTACAGAAAAAGAAATTATAACCGATAAAACCTTTGACTTATGAGGACCGCCAACATTTCTTTACAGGAAATCTTCAATGAGATACCTCAGGGGAAGCGTGAGGAAACCAGACTTTCTTTTGCTATCTCCAACAGACTGGACGTACTTATGCATGAAAAGGGTTTGAATAAAAAACAGTTTGCCGAAGCGCTCGGTAAACGGCCCAACGAGATAACACGTTGGCTGAGCGGTGAGCATAATTTCACTATATCTACCCTCGCCATGCTTTCCACTTTCTTCGGACAGCCGATTATTACTGTCTCATAATGAGATATTAAGACATCTAATTCCTAAGTATTATGAAAATAAGCAATCGTGTTAAACGGAATATTTCTTTTACTTTGTTTGTTGTGGGCTTGTTTTGTATGGCAGCCCGCTCGGTTAATGTATTGCAAAACCCGGCTTCCATTATGGCATGGTTTGAGTTTGCAGGCATTACTTTCCTGACATGGTGCATTTGTTTTGACAATTTCCTCATTTATCGCCGAAGAGTTAAAAACGGCATCTTATTTGGCTCTAAGTAGAAATTCAGATTTATATAATCTTTCCAATGAAACAAGATAATACAACAGCATATAACAGTGGCTCAGGCCTTCGTTATGGTATGTTCATACCTTTGGCTTTGATGTTGGCATCAGTGATTTCCTGTTGCTTCTCCTATTCAAAGGCCAAGCAGAACATCACCAATGATCTAAATGATGCGATGTTGGCGTTGGCTAATGAGAATAGCGAACTATGGACCCGTCCCGACACCATCGCTGCCATACGCCAGATGTACGAAACCACTCATAAACCGCTTATATATGAAGCCTCCGATGTTAACTTCAGAAACACTTCTCTGAAAGACGAGGCTTACTTTACGCTCGCTTTGGTTGACAAGAAGAAAGTCGCACCCAAAATCCGGGAAACCAAAATCGCATCGGATTCGATTATGCTTGTGCCGGAATGTGCAACCGACGGACTCGCGATAAAGGTTCAGGGTTTTGCTGACTGCTCTATGGCATCAGTTTTCAGTGCCTCTGATCAAACCTTGCCGGGGATTCTGTTCTCGCTTTCAATCCTCTCTTTGACCGGCATGTTTGTATGGAGGAAAAGAACGCACGTTATGTCTCAGGCCGGAGTTGTTGCCGTTCCCGCAATGCCTACCCTCGACGGCATCAAACTTACCCCCATGCAGCGACAATTCGCTCAGATGCTTCTCGATGCCCCGGATATGAAAGTGGATAAACGGACATTATGCGAGACCCTTTGGGGCAATAAAAGCAATGCCGAGGAATCGCTTTACACTCTTGTAAGGCGTACTAAAACGGCACTCGCTAAGGCCAATATGGAGATTATATGTAACAGAGGCGACTCTTACGAGCTGCACATAACAGGCTGATATACTGCATTGTCAGAATTTGTCAGATAAAAGTCAGACATATTTTTAGGCTTGTTCGCACCATTATTACTTGCTTTGCAGAAAAATTCGCAAAGCATGAAATCTAAAACTCTAATCTTCATCTTAACCGTCTTTCTCATCACCGAAAGCGGTTATGCACAGAATCAGGAAGCGACCGATAGCCTAACGCACGAATTGCAAGAGGTTATAGTTACCGCTAAACAACCGGCTACAAAATTAGTCGGCTCCACGCTCGTTTCAACTATTCAGGGCACTAACCTCGCAGACCTCGGCACTGCTCTTGATGTGCTTGCACAGTTGCCTATGATTAAGGTTGAGGACAACGCCGTCAGTGTCATAGGTAAGAACAATATCGAAATCTATATCGACGGGCGTCCAATGCACGATGAAAATGAATTGCAACAGCTCCTTTCGTCCAATCTCAAGAAAGTGGAGTTACTCATGGCTCCGGGGGCCGCATATGAAAGTACGACAGGAGCTGTGCTTAAAATCACGACTCGAAAGAATTTTGTGCAGGGGCTGTCGCTGACCGACCAATTCCAACTTCAGCGCCGACGCAAGTGGTCGGTTATGGATTATCTCGGCTTGAGCTATCGTCTCCGCGACTGGGAATTGTTTGTAAACGGCACCATAAACCGCAATAATTCTTTGGCCAAAGGTACTACGACCAACACTCTCTTATATGCTGGAAAGGAAACGGTGGTTGGCAGCAGCCAGCATAATTCCTTTCCGACTACGACAGGAGTAATAAAAGGAGGTTTCAACTATTCGCATGGAGCACAATCCTTTGGCGCATATTATCGCTATAATCCCGAGCGCGGCGACTTCAACAATATCGGCTCAGAGTGGATGAACAACAGTGCCCCGATACTTCGCGACATCGACAAACGAATCCGTGCGCACAGCCATTTGGTTTCGTTATATTATGAGAATACATTTGCCGACAAATTTCTACTGCACTTCGACGGAGATTTCCGTCAGTCACGCGAAAACAACGATGTGGCAACCACTTATCCCGAATCAGCAAATCCCGAAGTAAATTCTACCGACCGCCGGAAATCGACTCTTTGGGCTGGAAAACTCTATCTGAATTTCCCTCTTGGAAAAGGTGAATTTACAGTCGGAACTCAGGACAGCTATACGCACACTTCTCTTGATTACCGTATGCTTAATACCTCAGTCAGCGAGTATATTCCGTCTTCCATGACTGACGCAAGGCAGACATCTGCGGCTATGTTCGCATCATGGTCCCGTATGTTCGGTAAGTTCACCCTTTCGGCGGGGGCAAGATATGAATATGTCGATTATGATTTCAAAGTTGACGGCAAACGCGATGAAAATGTCAGCCGACGCGACCATCTGCTGACGCCCGATCTCTCTCTGGGATATTCTTTCAACGAAGAATCGCAGATAAG
>CABUTY010000095.1 GCA_902494595.1 uncultured Porphyromonadaceae bacterium
ATAACCGTACTCTTCGGCCTCAAGGGTATCAGCAAGCTGGCAGGTATCTGCAGTTATCTCTTCTTCGCAATACTCCTGTATTTCCTGCTGCTCGGCGGCGAGACCCGTTATATCTTCGAGACAGGCCTTCAGTCGCTCGGCAACATGACACAGAACTTCATTGGGCTGGCCACATATATGGACCCGTTGCGGGAGACCGGCTTTGCCCAGAACTGGACGGTTTATTACTGGGCATACTGGCTTGTATGGTGCGTGGCCACGCCTTTCTTCATAGCGCTGATATCGCGGGGACGCACCATCAGGAATGTTGTATGGGGCTCTTTCGGCTGGGGGTTGGCCGGCACTTACCTGTCGTTCATCATCCTGGGCAATTACGGCCTTGCGCAGCAGATGAAACATGGTGTCGACGCCATAGGCTACATCGGCGGCGGCGGCGAGATGTACGAGGCCATACTGATGATATTCGACACTTTGCCGCTGCCATGGCTGGCACTGTTGCTGCTCACGATAACGATGGTGGCCTTCTACAGCACCACCCTCGACGGCATCACCTATGTCACGTCGGCCTACAGCTATAAGAACATAGCCCCCGAGGAGGAGCCGTCGCGTAAGATACGCGGCTTCTGGAGCATCATGCTCATATTGCTGCCTATAGCCCTCCTCTTCGCCGAAAACTCTCTTTACAGCCTGCAGGGCGTCACTATCATCGCCGCTTTTCCGGTAGGCATTCTCCTGATCATGATAGTGGTCAGCTTCTTCAAGGATTTCAGAAGATGGGAGAAATCATCCAAGGGTAGCTCGAATAAATGCGCTTAAATGAAAATAGATAAGGAAACAAATGAGACGCTGAGGCGTAAATATAATTCCGAAGGCTCCGAGTTGCGAAAGCTGCAGCTCAGGGAGCTTGAAATACTCCGGTATGTGGATAAAGTATGCCGTGAGCACGACATACCGTACTGGCTGTCGGGAGGTTCCTGTCTCGGCGCTGTGAGACATGCCGGGTTTATTCCCTGGGATGATGATGTGGATATAGAAATGTTGCGCCCCGACTATCTGCGGTTTAAAAAAATCGTGGCGGGGCAACCTCATCCCGATTATGTGTTTCATGACATGGATTCGGACCCTAATTACTTCCTGGGATTCGGCAAGGTGAGAGACCTGCATTCACGGCTGAACGAGACAAAGGGATTCGACAAAAACTATATCTATAAAGGTTGTTTTGTCGATGTGTTTCCGGTCATACCCTCCAATTCGCGTAAGCTGCATTCGCTTGGCATACTGCTGAATATGAAGATGATGTATGCCATGCATGAGGGGAATAGGGTCAAGAGCACGATATGGAAGGGAATATTCCGGATATCGGCGCCGGTGTTGCGCTTCCTGTCGTCGGTGCATGCCAAGGGGAGGTATAGATATGATATAGGTGTGTCGTTCACCGAGACATTGGACTACGGCGACATCTCGGAGCGTACCGGTATGGATTTCGAGGGGATAGAGCTGCCAGTACCCCGGCGTTATGACTCCTATCTTACGCGAATGTACGGAGATTACATGACCCTCCCTACCGAAGACAATATCCAGATTCACACCACCGACTTCGAAATCTTGTGATCCACCCAAAGCATGTTGTAAAAAAATAAGAGCGGCGAAGCTTTAACTCCGCCGCTTTGGTGACTCCTGCAGGATTCAAACCTGCAACCTTCTGATCCGTAGTCAGATGCTCTATTCAATTGAGCTAACGAACCATGCTTTTCGTTTCCGATTTGCGAGTGCAAAATTACTGCTTTTCCCCGACATATCCAAATATAGGATGAAAAATATTAAAAAAATATTTCGACAGGGGTATTATCGCGAGCTGCCGGCACTTTAACATTCGGGAGTCAGATACAGGAATAGATGAAGTAATATAGGAATATGGAGGGGAGTACGAGGAGGAGGGAGTCGATACGGTCGAGTATTCCTCCATGGCCCGGGATGAGGTTGCCGGAGTCCTTGATATTCAGGCCGCGCTTGATGAGCGACTCCACGAGGTCGCCCCATGTGCCGAACACGGATACCGTGACAGCCATGCCGAGCCAGAAGCCTATGTCGGCTCCTACATGCTCAAGATTGAATAAGCCTTCGAGACAATATCTGAATAGGAAGGCAAAGCCTATGCAGAAGAAAAGGCCGCCGAAGAAGCCTTCCCACGACTTCTTGGGAGATATCCGCTCGAACAGTCGGTGACGCCCCGCCATGCTCCCGACAAGGAATGCTCCGGTGTCGTTGATCCAGATAAAGAAGAACATTGCCAAGAGGATCATTGGAATTGTGGAATTCCCGAAATAGGTCATCACCATCATTGGGCCTCCGATATATATCTGCGTCATCAAGGAAATGGAAAGGCTCCTGAGCGGATTTGAGATTCTTACGTACAGCTGCTCGATCAGCCTGGCGATCATCAATGACACCCACATCATGGCGCACAATGGCCAGATAGGCACCATACATAGCGCGATACAGCCGGCGATGTCTATGATAAGAGTGGGGAGATACTTCTCGTCGAGTTCATGCGTGATTTTTGCAAATTCCACGCAGGCGGCAACCGACAGTATGCAGCCAAGGGCCAGAATACCCCATTTGCCGAGAAATATGCATCCAACAATAATCAGACAGTACAGAAGCCCGGCCCATGTCCGGGTGAAGAGTTTGCGGAAATCCATAGCATTTCTGTTTTGGTGTTGTCGCAGGCCAAAATAGATTGGCCGCGACAACTTCATGGTATATGGATGGAGGGCAACCTCCATCCATATTATAGCTGTGTCATCAGATTATTTCGCTGTCGACGGGATTTTCCATGACAGTCTCTTTCTGTTTGCCTTCCTTGATGATGAATACGCAGAGCGCGCCAATGGCCAGCGAAACGCCGGCAATAATCATCATGATATACTGAGGAGCCACCTCTCCCTCCACGCTGAAGCAGGAGAGTATCCAACCGCCGGAGATGGCGGCGATAATCTGCGGCAGACATATGGAGCAGTTGAAGAGGCCGAGATAAGTGCCAATGTTGCCACCCTTGAGCGAATTGGTGAGGATGGTGAATGGCCAAGCCAGCATAGCTGCCCAAGCGCAACCAATGAGGATGAAGGGGATGAAGAGCAGGTACTGATTGGAAATCAGGCCGGCGAGCACGAAACCTACGGCGCCGAGGAGCAGGCTGAGGGAGTAGGATACCTTGCGGCTTCTGAATCTGGGGAGAACCAGCGCCCATACCACTGAGCCCATGGCCTGGACAGCGAAGAGAATGCCTACCCAGTCGCCGGCGGCATTATACTGCTTCGACGACGTGTCGAGATCCTTGTGAGTCTCGAACTTGGCCTGCGAGGCATCGGCTATCACCACGTCCTCTTTCTCTATGACATCGAGCTTGCCGGTCTTGTGGTCGCGCACCACATTCTGGCCTTTCGAGAAGGTGACGCTGCCGCTGAGTCCTGTGAGATAATTCTGCAGGGTGGCGTCGCTGTCTACCGTCATCTCCTTGCCGTCGACAACCACTGTAGAGCCTGCCGGGGCTATCACATCCTTGAAGTTGGCCTTGGCTATGCCGCTCTCCGGGTCGTTGACGATGATACCCTCGTTTACGATGGTGTCGCCGTTGACAGAGATTGTCTTCCCTTCCATAGAGTTGACTCCGTAGCCGATTCCTTTGACGATGGCTTTGCCTTCCTTGACGATGGTCACGGTATCATTGATAAGGATGTATTTGCCGCCTATCGACTGCGACCCGTCGCTTACAGCCGTAATCTTGTCAATCACGGGCGAATGGAAGGATATCGACGCGATTGTGCCGGTAGTGTAGGTCCACATGAACAGGAAAGCGAACCAGCAGAAGAACTGCACCACGCCGACGGTCCAGAACGTAGAGGGAGCATCCTTGAGGAGCTTGACGATGTTGGTATTCTTCTTCTCGCCTTTCTGCTGTGAATGACCGCCGTTGTATTCGTCATAAAGTTTGGGAGGCCATTCCTTGATTTTTATCAGCGAATAAATCACGCAGAGGAGCAGGATGAAAGCACCGATGTAGAACGACCATATCACGCTTGGGGGCACCACGCCTTCAGGAGCCGTGGACTGAATTCCCACCCATGCCAGCACGAAGGGGAATACGAAACCGACAACCGAACCGGCGTTGCAGAGGAACGACTGTATGGAGTAGGCGAGTCCTTTCTGCTTTTCGTTGACCATATCTCCCACGAGCATCTTGAAGGGCTGCATGGCCATGTTGATGGAGGTGTCGAGCATCATCAGTGCAATGAGACCTATGATGATGGCGGAGGAGACGGTGAGGCCGAAACTTCCTGCATTAGGGAGCAGACACATCACGAGCACAGCCACGACGGCACCGACGATAAGGTAGGGGAGACGACGGCCGAAGCGGTTCCATGTCTTGTCGCTCATGGCTCCGACCACCGGCTGTACTATCATACCCATCAGCGGCGGCAATATCCAGAAATAACTCAGGTCATGAGGGTCGGCGCCTATGGTGGCGAAGATTCGCGACACATTGGCGCTCTGCAGGGCATACGCTATCTGTACGCCAAAGAACCCGAACGACAGGTTCCACAGCTTCCAGAAGCTTAAATCCGGTTTAGTTTTCATGTATATGTTTTTAAGAATTGTTGATTCAGGGTAGGTTACGGTTCCATCTGACTTATTATGGCTCTATCACGGAATATAGCCAGTCGATTTCCTCTTTCCAGGCTTCCGGGTCGGGGGTTTCCAGGATGAGGGGTATGTTGTCGAGACGCGGGTCATTGACAAGACGTATGAAGAAATCCTTGCCGAGCGATCCCTTGCCTATGAGCTGATGACGGTCCTTGCGTGAGCCGAGAGTGCGCATGTTGTCGTTGAGGTGCATGCCGCGGAGGTATTTGAAACCTATGATGTTGTCGAACTGCTGCCATGTCTCCTCATAACCTTCTGGGGAGGCGAGGTCGTAGCCTGCCGAATGCGAGTGGCAGGTGTCGATGCATACGCCGATACGCGATTTGTCCTCCACCTTGTCGATGATATGCGCGAGGTGCTCGAAACGCCAACCTAAGTTGGAGCCCTGGCCGGCGGTCGACTCTATCACGGCGGTCACGCCGTGGGTCTTGTCGAGAGTGATGTTGATGCTTTCGGCCACGAGGTCGAGGGCTTCGTCTTCGGAGAGAACATTGAGATGGGAGCCGGGATGGAAGTTGAGCATCACCAGCCCCAGCATCTCGGCACGACGCATCTCGTCGAGAAACGACTTGCGCGACATCTCCAGCTTGGCAGGGTCGGGACTCGACAGATTGATGAGAAAATTGTCGTGGGGCAAAATCACTTCCGGCGTGTAGCCGTAAAGCTCGCAGTTCTTCCTGAAAGCATCGATGGTTTCGGCCGAGGGATCCTTCGACTTCCATCGGGAGTTCCAGCCGGTAAACAGGGCAAAGGCCTTCGCATCTATCTTATGGGCCTCAAGCGGCGCGTTCTGAACGCCCCCTTCCGCGCTAACATGCGCTCCTATGTATTTCATTTTGCAGAATATTCTTTACGGTATTGCGGCGCACAGCCCCCACGGCCTTGAAGCCATTTCTGTACTACAATACAAAATTAATGATTTTTTTGTGAATATCAGCAATGTCGGGGGATAATTTGACGGATACGAATTTTGGAGTTACCTTTGCATCATGAAACTGTCGAAAATCAAGCATACATTATACGGGAATCTGGGCACGGTGAAGATGCGTCGGCGTCATGGACTCTTCACTGCCGAGGGACTGAAGTCGGTCGCCGATCTGAGCAGGCATTTCGAAGGTGTGGCGCTGATACATATCAATGCCGTGGAGCTTCCCGTAGGATTGCCGGACCGTTTTGTGGATGTCTATGAGGTGACGGAAGCGGAAATGAGATTGCTGTCGAACCTGACCACACCTTCGCCGGTAATGGCTGTTTTCAGAATGCCGTCGGAGGAACAGACGGG
>CABUTY010000096.1 GCA_902494595.1 uncultured Porphyromonadaceae bacterium
CCAACCTTACATGGAACCGGCTCTCCAACGCCTACGCATATCTTACGGAACTCAATCCAGACAAGCTTGTGTTTGCCAGCTTGGGAGGCGCCGGCGACTGGTGGGACGGTTCCAAATGGATAGTCAGCTCCAATCCCCCCGACAGGAGTCCCTTCTCCGGCAACTGCAAGGATACCGACGAATACCTCGAGGCGTTGCAGCTGCTGTTCCGCCCCGCCGTGTGGTGTTACGACGCCTACCCTTTCGTAATCCTTTCCGACAACTGCAAAAAAGCGGGTCTCACACCCTGGGACACCACCAACGACCAGCCCGAGTACTTCCACGTATGGACGCAGTCTTTCTATCACAATCTGGAGCGCTTCTGCCGGCAGTCGCAGATAACGGGCAGACCCTTCTGGGCATACTGCATGAGTTCGCCGGGCGGCAACTGGAATCCCGAAACCGGCAACTATAACTTCTACAATCCCTTTCCTACGAAGGAGCAGTTGCGTTTCGAGGCTTTCAACGCTTTGGCATCCGGAGCGCAGGGAATCCTTTTCTGGTCGTACGGCATGGGCGACGGTAAGGAAGCCATCACACCCAACAGTGTGGAATACATCTTCAGCGACGCTCCTCTCAGCGCCGTAATCTCCAAATCCGACAACCCCGACAAGATGAAGGTGGAGTTTCCCTATCGTCAGAGCGAGCTGTGGAACAACGTCAAGACCGTGGTAAGCGAGATTCTGAAGCTCGAACCCATATTTTTCGAGTCCACTGTAAAGGGGCTGGGACATTACTGCAAGGGTATGGATGCCGACAAGGCCTATCAGTACGGGGGACTGGCTCAGGCGTCGCTCCCTTTCGGGCCTGTCACCTCGATTAGTCCCGGCGAAGAGGGTCTGCTGCTGTCGCATATCGAAAAAAACGGTGAGGACTATCTCGTGATTGCCAACCATGACGCTTTCAAGGCGCAGAACAATATCCGGCTGCGGCTCGCCGACGGCTACGACTATGAACCGATGTGGGACAACGGCTCACCTGCCGACAACACATCCCGCCGCAAAGGAATTTCAGGCAACAAGCTCACCATCAACATACCGGCCGGCAACTTCTTTATTCTCAAATTCAAGAAAAATTTGTAATTTTGCATAAAATATAGCGACATAAAAGGAAAAGGCGATGATAGAAAGAATCGCGGCGCTACGCGCCGAACTTGACAATATCACGGCGAACGACAAAAACGCCGTGGAAGAGTTGCGGATAAAATATCTTGGCAAGAAAGGGCTGATACCGGCACTTATGGCGGATTTCCGCAATGTACCGGCCGAAAGCAAGAAAGAAGTAGGACGCGCCGTCAACGAGCTCAAGGAATATGCCCAGAGCCGCATAAGCGAGCTCAAGGAGAGCTTCGACAGTCAGGACAGCGAGGTCAGTGCCGACCTTGACCTTACGCGTACCGCCACTCCCACCCCCTGCGGCACACGTCACCCTCTGTCGCTGGTACGCAACGAAATACTCGACATTTTCGGCAGCATGGGCTTCACCATAGCAGAAGGTCCCGAGATTGAGGACGACTGGCATGTGTTCGAGAGTCTCAATTTCCCTCCCGACCATCCCGCCCGCGACATGCAGGATACTTTCTTCATCGACCGCGAGAATGCCGACGTTCTTCTGCGCACGCACACTTCATCAGTGCAGACACGCACCATGGAACATTCGCAGCCACCGATACGCATAGTATGTCCGGGTCGCGTTTACCGCAACGAAGCCATCTCGGCACGCGCCCACTGCTTCTTCCATCAGGTGGAAGGTCTGTACATCGACAAGAACGTATCGTTTGCCGACCTGGAGCAGGTGCTATTAGGCTTTGCCCGACGCATGTTCGGCCCCGATACCCGTATACGTCTGCGTCCGAGCTATTTCCCCTTCACCGAGCCCAGCGCCGAAATGGACATCAGCTGCCATATCTGCGGCGGAAAAGGATGCGCACTCTGCAAAGGTACAGGTTGGGTTGAAATCCTCGGCTGCGGTATGGTTGACCCCAACGTGCTCAGAAATTGCGGCATCGACCCCGATGTTTACTCCGGTTACGCATTCGGCATGGGCGTGGAGAGAATCGCCAACCTCAAATACAAGGTCAAGGACCTCCGCCTCTTCTCCGAAAACGACGTCCGCTTCCTCAACGAGTTCATCTCAGCCCATTGACATAAGTCACATAAATCACATAAGTAATATCAGAGGGATGCTCCGTTCGGGGCATCCCTCTGCACTTGGTCACCATATCATCACTTCACCATCACTTTGGCCGAGCGGCCGTTGAGCGTGACAGCATATACCCCTGCCGGCAGACTGATACGGCCGTCAGCCGGCACCGTGCCTTCGAACCATGTATGTCCCACGAGGCTCGATACCGTGACAGCCATACCGTCGGCGCCCTTTATCACGACGCCTCCCCTGACGCCATATATCATGACGCCGTCGGAGCCGATGCCGATTATGCCGGCGCCTACTCCGGACTCGTTGGACGGCGTGGACTCCCCTTCCTTATATACGGCTGTAACCATATACCTATGGGCGTCGGAATCAGCCTTGTCATCGGTAAAGAGGGTGGTGTTCACAGGCATCTCGTTGACCTTCACGCCATCACGATATACATTGTAGCCGAGAAGATTGAGCTCCACAAGGTCACAGCTCTTGAGTCGCAGCGACACATCATCAACCATAAACTGGAGACGTGCAAACGACACACAGCGTATGGCGAAATATCTCGCCCCCTCGGGAAGTTCGGCTGTGTAATGAATCCAGGCGTTGGGAGCACCCTTGACGCCACCTATCATAATGAAGTCGGAGGGTTCGAGACTTCCGGTAGAATAATACACTTCGAACGATTCGAGCCATGACGATGAAATGCTCTTGCCCATGAAGGATGCAATCTGTCTTTGACCCGACAGCTCGGGAGATATCAGCCAGTCGTCGCACTGCAGGTCGTTGCCCTCGGCATCGGTCACCAACTGCGACGCCATGTATTTGGTACCGCTGAAAGGCTTGAATTCCTCAAACTCGTTGAAAGGCTTGACGCTGCTGTCCTGTACGAAGAATCCGGCCGGGGCGCCATAGCTCTCCGGAACCTTTATATAGCTGGAAATAGGAGCCACAATGCCTTTGTCGACATCGAGTATTGTCCAGCCGGGAATGCTCTTGGCGAATGACTCGAAACCGTCGAAAGTCTCGGTATGTACCTTCCTGGGAGTTCTCGACATATCGGGAGCCGTCCATTCTAGCGACACCTTTCCGTCGCCGCGCGAGGCGGCAAGATTCTGAGGCTCCGGATAAAGGTCATTGCGTACCAAGGAGAGGATGTAATCATTGGAGACATTGTTGCTGGGGTCATTGTCGGCATCATATCTTACCTTTGCATGGACAGTGACTTCCTTCCCCATCGTGGGATTGGTGGCCACGGTAAAGTTGACCTCACATCTGGCATCCACCTCAAGTGCGGGACCAGGAGTCTCGGCCACCTTGTTGTCGCCTATATACAGTTCCACGGGATACCCGGCGGCAACAGGATTTGATCCATGGTTCTCGAAAGTGACATTAAACACAGCATCGGCACCGGCCTCCACCTCGGCGGGACCGCGAAGCGTAACCATGTCTATGTCGTTCTCATGACGGTTTGCGAGTCGGAAGGCATCCACAAGGTTGCTCGGACGGTCCACACATTCTGCATATACACCGATCTGCACCTTCTTGCCACGATAACTGTCCATGTTGTACGACATCCGCTGCCATCCCCACGGGCCGTTGCATACCGCGCTCTTGACGTGATGCTCACCGGTTTCATCCATGATAACCAGCGCCACATTGTTCTTGACCGGCACGCCCTGATACTTGTCCTGATTGAAATAATAGAAAGATATCTCAGGATTCTTCATATCAGCTGGCACCACAATCGGGCAACTGTACAGAAGAGTTGCGGTGTTTGCTTTAGCGGCCACGCATATCATCAGTCCATTGTCACCGTCTACAGATTTGGCGTCGTCATACACATCATCGGTAATCGGGCCCCACTGGACGTCCTGACCGGCCGTAAACCAGTAATAGGCGGCTTTGCCATCGGCGAACGACTCATTCCAGGGAGCCTGTTCCGGCTTGCCCAGACATACGCGGCGCGTAGCCACCCACTGGCTTGTGCCGCCGTCGGTGACCGCCCTCACATAATAGCTTACAGCCTGCATCTCAGCTGTGGGGCTGCAGTAGTTGTCGATATAACTGGTATCCTTGACGCCCTCGGCTATTACCGTGCGAACGTTGCTTCCGTTCTCTATGGTGACACGCTGTATGTCATAACGCACATTGGAGCTGTCGAGGAGTGTTCCGAACTCGTCTTTCAGGGAAGGTTGCCATTTTACCAGCGCGGAACCGTCATTTTCGCCGTACCATGCGCGAGGTGATGGATTTACAGGCTTGCCTACGCCGGCAAATACATTGACTGTGGACTTCGGCCCGTCGCCCTTATCGTTGAAGGGTACGAGCACATAATTGTTGACGCCGTTTTCGGCTGCCTCATCCACATAAGTACGGGAGCCGCCGGCCACGGGGAGTTCGGCGATTTTCTTGCCGTTGCGTTCTATGCGCACCATAGGCGGAGTGGCCAGCATCTGGCCGTCCACCGACTTGTCGGGCATGTCGAAAGTCAAGGTCACCTGCAGCTTGCCGCCTGCGGCAGCCTCCGCCTTGACATTGCGTATCTCGCCTGGCACCTGACCGTCGATAGGCGCTGATATCGACACCTCGCCGATATACAGGTAGCGAAGGTTCGGGTCGGAACAGTGATGGAACGACAGGTAGTAGATTCCATCCTTGTCGACGGAGAAATTACATGTGTGTCGTTCCCCATCCTCTTCGCGGCGGCTGTATATGAGCACAGGTTCTATGAGCGTCTTCTTACGCAGGCCTGTCTCGGATAGCTCGTCGCCGAGGTAAACGGCCATGCGCTCGTTGCGCCATGACGTGTTAGTACATGCGGCAGTAAAGGCCAGTGTGTAGATTTTGCCTTTTTCGAGTTTCATGCCGGAGAGCACGAGATAGCTGTCCATCGGCGTCTGGCTGTTGGCGGCGCCATGGTAAAGCCATCCATGCTGGCGCTGCTGCTCCGTGACGGCACCGATGTATTGCCAGTTGATGGCGTCGCCGGGCGTGGAGAGCCAGCTGAACGCCGCGGCATCTATCACGCTCGACGTGCCGTTCTCGTACGGCGGCGTGATCTTGCCGAAGGTCATGGTTCGCGTGCGCGCACTCGTCGACTTCACTCCATGATATACCGACTTCACTTCATAATATACAATCCTCAGATTGTCGTCGGGAAATTCCCATTTGTCGGTAACCGACCTGACATCCGAGCCGAAGTTCATAACCTTTCCATCAGGGTATCGGGTCACTTCATAAGTAAGGTCGCCGTTGACAATGGTACCTCCGGTAACTCCATCGGTATTGGAGTTAGGCTCCCACGAGAAGCTAAAAGTCTTGGCAGCCTCATCGTAAGCGAGATTCTTATTGATATAGGGATTTCTGGGCACGGGAGTGCCGCAGAAAAGGCTTGCGCGGGCAAGAGGACCGGCGCCGGCACTGTTGGAGAGTTTAACGGTGATGTTTCCTTTCGCGGCCTTCTCCACGGTAACCGGTACAGATACCGTACTCCCGTATGCGGCATTACCTTTACCGACGGAATTACCGTCAAGCATTACCTCATAAGCCACAGTGCCGGTTGCGGCGGTGCCATCGTAATATGTTGCCGGTACCGTGAAGATGATATTGCCGGTATTAGACCCGAGAGGGAACTCCACCTTGATATCAGAGGCGGCGCCAGGGGCCTTGGGGTCGGCAGCTGCCGACGGTATGAACATCCCCACCATCTGCTCGCCGTCGGGCATGGCATAGAGCATGGTGGCGCGGCCTGTAGTCGGGTCGATAGTATACAGCGCCGACCCGCTGTCAAGACTCGTGGCA
>CABUTY010000097.1 GCA_902494595.1 uncultured Porphyromonadaceae bacterium
CCTCAACAATAATTCCTGAGAGCGCTAAATACGCCGGCGTAACGACATGCTCCAATATTCGCTTAATTGGGTAATATGTGTTATTTTTGCGTCAGATAAACCGCAATACCAATATCCTATTTCGAAAAATGGGTTGCCCTTAGAGACCATCGCCAAGATTGCCGAAATGACGGTAGATAAAATCAAGCATCTCATTCAGAATTCGTGAATACTTTAGAGTAGTCTATATTGATATGTCTCGTAGCCCTTTGCTGAAAATCTTCAAGCCAGGAAGTACATTTTATCGGACAGCTATAATTTGATATGAATGTTTTCCCTCGATGAAGGCATTACATTCAAGAGCGTCAAGGGCGCTGTAATACTCATCACCGCTGATTTTGTCCACCATGTCGCAAGCTATGCGTCCGTCGATTGACTGCATCATGTGGCAGATGATATATGGTTTCATAATTTGATGTCGTTTTTAGATTTTCTTGATGAATTTTGCGGGAACGCCACCGACGACAGTACGCGGCTCCACATCTTTTGTCACTACAGCCCCGGCCGCAACTATCGCGCCGTCGCCTATCGTCACACCCTGAGTAATGGTTACATTAGCCCCAATCCATACGTTCTTACCTATATGTATTGGTTTGAATGTCATTGAACCGCGTTTTGCCGGGTCGGTGTCGTGATTTATTGTAGCCATGACGCAATTGTGCCCTATCAGAGAACCGTTGCCTATAAAAATTCCTCCCTGGTCCTGAAATTTGCAGCCCATGTTGATAAACACATTCTTTCCGATATGAAGATTCTTTCCATAATCGGTATATATGGGAGGGAAAAGACCTACCGAGGGGTCAGTTTCTGAACCAGTGAGTTCCGACAATAATATTTTCAACTCCTCCGGTGTGTTATAACGACCGTTGATTTCCATTGTGATGCGTATGGCATCCTGTGCGGCACGGTGCATGAATCTGTGCATCTCAGAGTCGTTTTCTACCATCCCGTGCTCCGCTATGTAAGCGTTATATTCTTGAAATGTCATATCTTTTCAATTATTGGAATAGAATTCGTTTCTGAATGTACTCGGGCTCTTGCCCGTAACCCGCTTAAAGAGCCGTGTGAAATGCTGCGGATACTGGAACCCGAGATCGTAGGCTATGACACTTATGTCATGGTCTGTGGCGGCGAGACGGCGTTTTGCTTCGGCTATGAGCCTCAATGCTATGATTTCCTGTGGAGTGCTTCCGGTTTCCCGTTTTATAAGATCACCGAAATATCCGGGTGAAAGATTAGCTTTCTCCGCAAAATACGACACCTTTGGAATCTCTGTCAGCACTTTCCCCTCGGAATATATCTCAGCCAACTCCTTTTCAAAATTGGCCACCACAGATGAGTTGACACAATGACGGGTTATAAACTGCCGGTCATAGAACCTGTTGAGATATTCAAGCAGGACCTGTATGTTCGCTGATATGAGGGCTGCGGAATGCGTGTCGACAGGATGTTCAACCTCCTCCCTGATTTTGTCGAGACAGTCGGTAAATATTGCCCTCTCTTTCTCCGACAGATGCAAAGCCTCTTTCTGAGAATAGCGGAAATAGCCGAACTTGCTGATTTTTGAGCCAAGCGGTGTACCGTATATCAGGTCTGGATGAAACATCAGTCCGATTACATCAGGAGCAAGCGGCTCTCCGGTGCTGTCGACATCAATCACCTGTCCCGGTGAAAAGCATACCACTGAGCCTTCCTGATAATCGTAATATTCTCTTCCATATTTCAAAGAACAGTTTACTCCATTCTTTAGATACAGGGCATATACGCCGTAGTCCATCCTGAGCCTGTCAAAGCGTTTTGTCGCTTTCTTCAGGTCAATGACCGTCACCAACGGATGATATGTCGTAAGCCCGTATATGCGATTATAGGCGTCAATGGAGTCTAATCTAATGGTTTCTATATCTTTCATGCCGCAAATTTAATCATAAAAGCCCTGATTCTAATGGTCATCTTGAATAATGGTAGGCTTTGCCATAATAGGGGTAAGCACGACAACCTGACTATATGTAATTTTGCACTGAAGTTGTTTCGACTAATTTTTATGGTAAGATTTATTAATATTATGGAGCAGATCTGGCCGGTTTATGGTGGAGCAACCTCTCGGTTGGTCCCGATGCGAGAGGAGAAATACGCCCAAAAGATTGATAAAGGTTGCCATAAAGTCAACAACTTTTTATATTGTTTATGTTACGTAAATAAGTTTAGACAACTTCATTATTTTAATCCAAATCCTCACAATCTGACAACAGACTTTAACCCTTACATATGTACCGTATAATAATAGCAATCCTTTTTAGTATAGTAACATTCATACCTATTATGGCACAACAGAAAATAGTTCAGACGGCAGGACGCCAACAACTCGGCGACTTCGCCCCGGAGTTTGCGCATCTCAATGACGACGTCCTCTTCGGGGAGGTATGGAGCCGTAATGATCTCCTTTCGCTGCGCGACCGCAGCCTCGTGACAATCACTTCGCTCATTTCGCAAGGCATCACCGACAATTCACTGAAATATCATCTCTCGACAGCGAAACAGAACGGCATAAGCCGAACAGAGATTGCCGAAATCATTACCCACATTGCTTTCTACGCCGGTTGGCCCAAGGCGTGGGCTGCCTTTAACCTCGCCAAAGAGGTATGGAACGACGAAATCAAGGGCGACGATGCAAAAGCCGCCTTCGCCCGCACTATGATATTCCCCATTGGCGAGCCGAACACCTCATACGCCAGATATTTCACCGGCAACAGCTATCTTGCACCTGTATCCACCGATCAGATTCCATTTTTCAATGTTACTTTTGAGCCGGGCTGCCGCAACAACTGGCACATACACAAGGCTGAGAAAGGGGGAGGCCAAATGCTGGTAGGCGTGGCCGGACGTGGCTGGTATCAGGAAGAGGGTAAACAGGCAACCGAGGTTCTCCCCGGTACTGTAATTCATATCCCTGCCAACGTCAAGCATTGGCACGGAGCTGCCGGAGATTCATGGTTTGCCCACCTTGCATTTGAAGTTCCCGGTGAAAAGACAGAAAACGTCTGGCTCGAACCGGTAAGCGATGAAGAATACAGTAAACTCGAATCAAAATGAACAGACAGATATATACCTTGGTGATGATTGGTGCAATAATCATCAACTCATACGCTCAAAACAATAATGCCCCAAATATGAACAATCCAAACACCGACAAGTCCATTGCTCCCGTTGAGCAACTGCAACTGACGCAGCACTGGGACAAGACATTCCCCAAAAGCGAAAAAGTCGGCCACCATAAGGTGACATTTGTCAACCGCTATGGCGTGACTCTTGCCGCAGACATGTATAAACCTAAAAATGCCGAAGGAAAACTGCCGGCAATCTCCATAAGCGGCCCTTTCGGAGCTGTCAAAGAGCAGTCGAGCGGTCTGTATGCCCAACAGCTTGCAGAGCGCGGATTTCTGACCATAGCCTTCGACCCCTCTTTTACCGGTGAGAGCGGAGGTATGCCTCGCCGCGTAGCCTCACCCGACATCAACACCGAGGACTTTTCGGCTGCCGTTGATTTCCTTTCGGTTCAGCCTGATGTGGATGCCGACCGCATAGGCATACTCGGCATCTGCGGTTTCGGAGGTTTCGCCATCAGTGCCGCAGCCAACGACACAAGAATAAAAGCCACGGTAGCCTCGACGATGTACGACATGTGCCGCGTGACTGCCAACGGATACAATGATTCCGACGACAATGCCGATGCCCGGTACAAAGCAAAAGAAGCCATGAACGCCCAACGGACGGAAGATTACCGCACAGGCTCTTATCGGCGCGCGGGCGGCGTGGTGGATCCGCTCCCGGATGATGCTCCGCAGTTCGTAAAGGAATACTATGCCTATTACAAGACTCCGCGAGGCTATCATGTGCGCTCCGGCAACTCCACAGACGGGTGGAATGTTTCTTCCGCACTGCCGTTCATCAATTTCACGCTGCTTGACCGTGCCGGAGAGATACGCAACGCAGTGATGGTGGTTCATGGCGAAAAAGCCCACTCCCGATATTTCGGCGAAGACGCTTTCAAGAAGCTTCACGGTGACAACAAGCAACTTCTGATTGTTGCCGACGCCAACCACTGTGACCTTTATGATAATCTTGAAAAGATACCGTTTGCTGAAATAGCCGCCTTCTTCGGTAATTATATGAAATGATGACAAATTGAATAGTCTTCATTTACATACATCCAATACCATAAACTAATGTTTCACTATCCCAAAGGACATCTAATCGACAAGAAAGGCAGGAATTCCTGCCTTTCTTGCTAAATCAAAGAATAAAATGAACAAAGTAATCATTGTTGATGCCTCCGAATCCGACTGCCGGCTTATGTAGTGCCTGTTAAACTGGCTCTCAGAAACGAGACGGTAGAGAAGCAGCAGATAATGACGTCTCTTGAAAAAACGGACAACAATATCACACAGGCTGCCCGTCTGTTGGGCGTAAGCCGCACAACCTTGCCCTGCAAGTTGCGGTACTACGGATTGAGAAAGAGCAACTGACATACTCCATCAACGCACCGTAAGAGCGCGTCTCGTAACACTTACTGAGTCGTTTCCCTCTTCAAAATTTCCCTTCAGTTTTGTTTCAAGGCTGAGGAGCAAGCGTTTGGCTGGCAGGCCGCCGGCATAGCCGGTCAGGGAACCGTCGGCACCGACAACCCTGTGGCATGGTACAAGAATCGACATGGGATTGGCACCCACGGCGTTGGCAACGGCACGGACAGATTCCGGCCTACCTATTTCTGAGGCAAGGGCGCCATAGCTCCTGAGCTCTCCGTAGCTTATCCCCAAAAGTGATTTCCAGACAGTTTTCTGAAATTCCGTGCCCACAAACAGCAGCGGCAAGTCAAACTGTGTCCGCTCCCTGCTGAAATATTCATCGAGCCGGGAGATTGCCATTTCAATAAGAGGAGTACTCCCGGTTGTCACACCAGCCTTGAGAATCTTCCTCAACCGGCGCATGACAGCCTCGTGGCGCCTTTCTCCGGCCCAGTCGCACATGCAGATGTATCCGCCGTAATCCCCCAGCACGAGTGTGCCGCATGGCGCGATGTATTGCTTTATTGTCAACATAAGTAGCGTTTATTATCAAACGCAAATCAGCCGAAACAATTTATTTTCCTGTTGAAGTTGTTCCACCGCGACATAATCAGAACGCGACATAATCATAATTTGCCTTCCGCTTTTAATATCTTTTCCATCCACGTCTGAAGAGCATATGGTTATAGTATGGAAACAAAATAAATGTGCATTCGACCCTGTATGGACACACGGCTCGTGGCGTCCATACAAAACATCGTATCCACATAATGTACAAATACTTTCTGTCTTATCTACAAACATCTAACTTTTGTCCATGCCGCACATGGCGATTGCATCGGTTATAAGCAAGAGCATATAATTAAACTATCTTCATATTTCGGGGTAAAGTCATAGAAGTTCTTTGTTCTTAGAAAAATTTAACTAATTTTGCACATCGGCCTGAGGAGATTGTATTCGCGATGATAGCCATGACGCTCCGGGCCATCACCCTAATTAAAACACCTATGACACACAACCACAAAACCGGTATGCTGATAGCAGGCATACTTGCGGGGGTTGTCGGCATGTCGTCAACAGCGGGAGCCGAGACGGTAAGCATGACGGTCGATACGACCGCTGCCACTGTCCGGCAAATCGTGCTGCCCGACATAGCCGCGCCACTCCGAGAGACGTTTGATGCCAAGGCTGTGTTGGGCGCCGATGATGCGGCAGCCCGAAAAAGAGATGTGGCAGCCACTGCCGCCATGCCTGCGACTGCCGTTCCGGAACTATCGTTCACCACCATCCCTGCGCAGCGCATTCTTGAAGCCAACGGTCATGCCGCCGAGGCCAAGGGTGCCATGCCGCCTCGTGC
>CABUTY010000098.1 GCA_902494595.1 uncultured Porphyromonadaceae bacterium
CTATGCTATTAATAAGGAAAGCGATGTTAAGGCTGCGCCCAGCGGCTATGGTACAGTAGCATATGAATACATGGTTCCTGACTATGTAGCAACCGCTCCGCGCGCTAGTGATGGAAGGTTTAAAACCTATGACTATAATAAGGATGCCTGCCATCAGGCGTTGCTTGATGCCGGCTTTTCCGAAGAGCAGATTGCTGCGGGTATCAATGTCGGTACCATCCTGACCTACAATGCCGATACGGCACCGAAAGCAAAGGCCGCAGTTGTCATTCAGGCGTGCTTGGCCGAGAATGGTATGATCGCCAATGTTGAAATCGGCGAAACTGGTCCTGTGACAGAGCGTCTCTATGCACTTGACTATGATATGTGCGTATATTCGGACAGTGGTAACTATGATTACAATAACATTCGCCAGCAGGTTGATTCAGAGTCTGTCGGAATGTATGTTGTCTGCTATAAAGATGATAAAAACACATTCGACTGGCAAAAGATTGAGAATCTGGTTGATCAGGGTGTTCTTGCTACCGACACCAAGGAACGATATGATATTTACACTGAGCTGTGGAGCATGATTATGGACACCAAGACAATCCTGCCCCTTTATCATGGAGCCGTCGGCATTGCATGGTCTGACCGCGTAAAGATTGACAGCATTAACCCATTCTACTACCACCTGACCGATATCAGTTGGGCTAAATAAACTCTTTCCTGTAGGATAAGTGGATCAGCTATCGTTGGTCCTTAGGCTGACGATAGCTGATCTCTCAAAAAAGGGGGCAAGTATGCAGAAATACATCGCAAAGCGTATCCTATTTTTAATTCCAACGATTATCGGCGTGACTTTGATTATCTATCTGATTATGAACATAACGCCGGGAGATCCGGGACGTGCTATTCTCGGATCTGGTGTCTCTCAGGCGGATGTGGATGCATATAACCATGCGATCGGATATGACTTGCCGTTTTTTCAGAAATTTGTGAACTATCTCAGCAATATGTTTCTCCACCAGGACTTTGGCATTTCTTATGTTACCAAGCAAAATGTATTCGATGAGATATGGCCGCGGTATATTATGACATTAAAGCTGGCGTTCATTGGAATGATTCTCTCAACAGCCATCGGAATTCCTCTGGGAATCTATGCTGCTGTGAAGCAATATTCACCCATGGATACGATTTCCTCAGTTATCTCCTTCCTGTTGGCTGCTGTACCGACCTTTGTTCTCGGCCTTGTACTACTGTTCTTCTTTGCACTCAAGCTCAAGTGGCTGCCGTCTTACGGCATTCCGAACTGGACAGGCTATATCATGCCAGCACTGGCAATCTCACTTCCCATTGCCGCACAGAATTTCCGCTTTACCAAGTCGTCTATGTTAGATGCGATTCGTCAGGACTATGTCCGAACTGCACGCGCTAAGGGTGCCAGCGAACGTACTGTAATTTGGAAGCATGTGTTGAAGAATGCGCTTCTTCCTGTTATCACACAAGTTGGCATGAGCCTCGGCCTTCTGCTGTGTGGCGCTGTGGTTGCAGAGGAGTTGTTTTCTGTGCAAGGTATCGGCAGCCTGATTGTCGAGCGTATTACTTATAAGGATGAGCCGGTCATCATTGCCGGAACGATTCTGATCTCGATCTGCTTTACCGTTGTTATGCTGGTCGTGGATTTGATTTATGCGATGATCGATCCTCGCATTCGCGCCAAATACACAAAATCTGGGAGGAAGTGAGCAAATGGCGGCCCAAAAAAGCTTGAATGAAGACTACAAAAGTGACGGGAAATGGAAAGAGATATGGCGCAGATTCAAAAAGAATAAGGGAGCCGTGATTGGACTGGTGCTGCTGGTCGTGCTGACGGTGATCTTGGTGGGCGCGCCACTGTTTATCTCCTATGATAAGGCAATTACACAGAATATGGATTTAATGCTTGCAAAGCCCTCCGCAGGGAATCTTTTCGGCAACGACGGATACGGACGTGACATTTTCGCGCGTATTATCTACGGTGGACGTGTTTCCATTGCTATTGCGATTCTTGCGACGATTTCTTCATGCCTGTTTGGCAGCCTTCTCGGTGCAGTCGCTGGCTATTTTGGTGGCAAGGTAGACAGCATTATCATGCGGTCGCTGGATATTTTTATGTCGGTTCCTGACATTCTTTTTACCATGGCGGTCGTATATGCGTTGGGTGCCAGCTTTACCAATTTGATCATTGCGCTGACTTTGGCGTATTTTACCAACTATGTCCGGCTGGTTCGCTCTGAGGTACTTACGCTTTCTGAACAGGACTATGTCGAGGCGGCAAAGGCTGGCGGTTCGAGCGGATTTCGCATCATTCTCTCACATATTATCCCCAATGCAATTGGCGTTATTATTGTCAACACCACGTTGAACATCGCAAAAATTATTATCTATGAATCGACACTGAGTTTCTTGGGCCTCGGTATGCCGGCCCCCCAGCCGGAGTGGGGGCAGATGCTTTCGGAGGCTCGCGAATTTATGAGAAAAGCGCCTCATTTGATGGCATTTCCCGCACTATCTATCATTGTTACGGCCTGCTCAGTGAATCTTATCGGCGATGGTCTGCGCGATGCGTTGGACCCGCATTTGAAGTCATAAGGTACGCCACGGGAGAGGAGCTATAATGGAAAATGAAAAAAGCCCGATTTTGGAGATTAAGGATCTTCGGGTTACTTATGAAACTGACATAGAGGTTGTGGAGGCTGTCAACGGTATCAGCTTTCAAATCGAAAAGGGAAAAACACTCGGTCTCGTCGGCGAGACCGGCGCTGGCAAGACGACAACAGCGCTGAGTATTCTTCGCCTTTTGCCGGAAACGACAGGTCGTATTAAAGGCGGAGAGATCTGCTTTGAAGGCGAAGACTTGCTCCATGTTGACGAGGAGCAAATGCGGGGCGTGAGAGGAAACCGCATCTCTATGGTATTTCAAGACCCGATGTCTTCGCTGAATCCGGTCTACACAGTCGGCGATCAAATTGGAGAGGCAATTCGACTTCACAGGCCTGAACTATCTAATGATGCCGTAGAGCAGCGAATCGACGAGATCCTCCAGTTGGTCGGCATTATGCCATCGCGAAAGCACGAGTATCCACATCAGTTTTCAGGCGGTATGAAGCAGCGCGTTGTTATCGCTATGGCGTTGTGCTGCGAGCCAGAGCTGCTCATTGCGGATGAACCGACAACTGCATTGGATGTCACGATACAGGCTCAGGTTCTGGCCATGATCGCGGAACTTCGGAGTCGGCTCGGAACCTCAATGCTGATGATTACACATGATTTGGGCATTGTTGCGCGAACCTGTGATGATGTGTGCGTGATGTATGCAGGAAAAATCGTAGAGGCTGGTACCGTAGAGGATATTTTTCTCGCGCCGTCGCACCACCCCTATACAGAGGGTCTCTTTGGTTCCATTCCAAATCTGACAACAAAGGCACGCCGACTTAAACCTATTTTAGGTCTTATGCCGGATCCTACAAATTTACCAAAGGGATGCGAATTCGCACCGCGCTGTGAAAAGTGCATGGAGATTTGTCGAACGGAAAAGCCAAAAATATGCGGTGAGGGGAGTCATAAGCTCTACTGCCATCTATTTGATCCGGATAGGCAAAAAACAGGTGTAGGAGGGAATACGAATGGATGATAAGGGCAACGCACCTCTGTTAGAAACAATAGACCTGAAAAAGTATTTTAAGGTGGGAGGTGGCACACTGCATGCTGTTGATTCAATCAACATTAAGCTCTATCAGGGTGAAACGCTTGGTGTTGTTGGCGAGTCAGGCTGCGGAAAGTCCACATTGGGCCGTACAATCCTCAAGCTTATTGAGCCGACCGCCGGTCATATTATCTACGACGGAAAAGACATTACCAGCCTCAATATCCGTAAGATGCGGCCGTTGCGCCGCGAAATGCAGATCATCTTTCAAGATCCTTACTCAAGCATTGATCCACGAAAATCCGTGATTGAAACGATCTCGGAATATATGTTCATCCATAAGTCTTATCCGACGCGGCGCGAAATTATGAACCGGGCGGTTGAGCTGATGGATATGGTTGGGCTTGCCAGACGTTACGCTGATGCTTACCCTCACGAACTTGACGGAGGGCGCCGTCAACGTATCGGCATTGCGCGTGCGCTGTCGCTGCAGCCACGCTTCATCGTTTGTGATGAGCCTGTTTCTGCACTTGATATGTCAATTCAGGCCCAAATACTAAACCTTTTGATGGACCTTCAGGATGAACTAAATCTGTCCTATATGTTCGTCACGCACGATTTATCCGTTGTCAAGCATATCTCAGACCAAATTATGGTCATGTATCTAGGAACCTGCATTGAGTTTGCAAGTTCTGACGAATTGTTTCAAAAGCCGCTCCACCCTTATACAAAGGCCCTCTTGGCCGCTATCCCGGAGCCTGATTTGGAGAGTCGCAAAAAGGGTTTCCAGCTCATTCGGGGTGAGGTATCCAGCCCGATCGACCCAAAACCAGGCTGCCGATTTGCTGGCCGCTGCGAGCACTGCATGGCGCAGTGCCTTGAAAAGACACCGGAATATGTGGAGACGGAACCGGGTCACTTTGTGGCTTGCCACTTGGTGAACGGGCGATAACAATACAACTCATAGGAGAATACATAACATGATGGACACCTTGAAAATGGACATTGACGCGTTGCTCGGTGAGCGATGGTTCCCAAAGGAAACATCCTTTGAGGAGGATATTACAGAGTATTGGGGTGAATGGGGCGTTTGCTCTGAGGTTGAAACGCTGCGTGCAGTTTTGATGCGTCGCCCCGGGAAGGAAGTTGAAAGCTTTGATCCAAAAGCAGTTCGTTTTTCAGACGAGCCGATCGACGTTGAGCTTATGCGCCGACAACACGATAATGTGGCTAAGGTCTATACGGACTTTGGCGCAAAGGTTTACTATGTAGAGCATCAGCTTGAAGACAGGCCAAATGCTGTTTTCTGCCGTGATTTGATGTTTATGACGCCGGAGGGGGCAATCATTACCCGCCCCGGCATGGCAGCTCGTCGCGGCGAGGAACGCTATGTTGCCGAAGCTCTTGCTAAAATCGGAGTTCCAATCCTCAAAACAATTGCCGGTGACGGTATGTTTGAGGGAGCAAATGCTATGTGGGTCGATCGACATACCTGTGTTGTTTCAACGGGGTCACGCTGCAATCGCAGCGGCTATGAGCAGGTTAAAACTGAGCTTGAGCGTATGGGCGTTACTGTTTATCATATGCAGCAGCCGTATAGCAACATCCACATTGATGGTATTATGAACGCAATTAGTCATGACAAGGTCCTTGTTCATGCAGCGCAGGTGCCTTATGACATCATTGATATGCTCAAGAAAAAGGGCTACGAGATTCTTGAGATTCCCTCCCGCACGGAGCAATTCAGAACATTGGCATGCAACTTTGTTGCGTTGGAGCCTAATCACATTCTTATGGCACAAGGGAATCCCCGTACACAGGAAATGTTGGACAAGCATGGCGTAAATATTGATACCGTGGATATCTCAGAAATTCTCAAGGGTCGTGGTTCTCTACACTGCATCACTGCGTTTTTAAAGAGAGGATAGGGTAAGCAATAATTGGCTTGCTCACCCGTGCGCTGCAGGGATGGATTGGAGCTGCAATACCACACACAAGCACTTGGGTCGTAACCGTCAAGGCTGACGGTGGCTGGATTACGCATGGGACAATAGTGTCGGGAAGCTTCTCAGCTTCCCGACACTATAATGTTCAGGGGCGCGCAATAAACGTAACCGTCTGGAAATGTCAAGGTCCCGTTAAGATTTATGCGCAAAATTATTTTCAGGCTCCGGCTGAGTGAAGTCAGCCGGAGCCTGCAAATAATTTTGCGCATAAATCTTAACGGGACCTTGACATTTCCAGACGGTTACGTTTATTGCGCGCCCCTGAACATTATAGTGTCGGGAAG
>CABUTY010000099.1 GCA_902494595.1 uncultured Porphyromonadaceae bacterium
TCCCATTGTTCTCAAGGGATGTATGCTCCGAGCCATGGCCATCGACACCGACGGCACTGTATTCGCCATCGACTATAAAGGCAACCTCTATCGGATCAACCGTCACGACGGCTCCCTGAAACTGATCGGAAATACGGGCAAACCTTCGCCTTACGACACCTCGATGTACATCGACCCGCTGACCCACAAGCTATACTATGTGGCCAACAACCAGCGCACGGAGATGTACATCCTCGACACGGAGACGGCCCAGCCGACATATCTATGGACCTTCCCTTTCAAAGAGCAGATTTTCGGTCTCTTCTCCAACAGTCCTCTGGCCTACGACGGCGCCCCCGCGGCTCCCGAGGAGCTGACTCTCGACTTCAAGGATGCCTCGCTGACCGGGAATGTCAACTTCAGGATACCCACCAGACTCTTCTCGGGAGCATCGGCCACCGGCCAGGTGAGTTACGCCGTAAAGATTGACCGCAAGACAGTGGCCACCGGCACAGCACAGCACGGGGCTTCAGTATCGGTGCCTGTGACGGTTGACACGACAGGATACCACACATATGTGGCCGTTCTCGAGAACGCCGCCGGGGCGAGCCCTTATGCCGTGACCGAGAAATGGACAGGTCTCGACAACGTGAACAGCGTGGTGGCTCCGCGTCTCAAATATATGGGCAACAACGTCACCAAGCTGGAATGGGATGCCTGCACCCTGCCGCAACACGGCGGCTTCATGCCAGCGACGGAAGTCACCTATGACGTGGTGCGGTACCCGGGCGCGGTAAAAGTGGCCGAAGGAATATCACGCAATGAATTCTCGGAGACCATCAACCTGGAGAGCGACGAACCGATGGCCTGCTACTATGCCGTGAGATCCAACGTGCGCGATGCCAAAGGCACGTTCTCCATGTCAAACAAAATCACCGTTGGCGCAGCCAATCCTCCCTATGCTTTCAAAGCCGACACTGAAGCCAACGCCTTGCTCTTCACCGCCATCGATGCCGATGAAGATGGCTTCACCTGGCAGCATTACGGCGACCGTATGGTCTCATACCATAATCCCTACAAATATGGTGTGAACCGTGACGACTGGCTGATCTCGGCACCCGTCAACGTTAAAAAAGGGATGTCCTACAAGGTTCATCTCGAACTGCAGGGTCACCGTGCCGGATACGACCATATCTTCAGTCTCTGCGGCGGGTTCATGCCGGATGCCGCGAGCATGACTCAGACATGGATTCCCTCTACCGTGCTCGAGTATGACGGAAGCAATTCCAAATCCTTCGACGTATGGATTACTCCCGACAAGGACGGCACATACTATCTCGGACTGCACGCCACCTCGCTGACCGAAAACTATTATCTCTATCTCAACGAGATGACAATAAGCGGCGGCGGCATAGCCGAAGCACCGGCCACTGTCGACGACCTGCTCGTATACACTCACGATGACGGAGGATCCAAGGCTTACATCGGATTCACCGCACCTGAAACCACCCTCTCCGGGAATCCGCTCAACTCCATCGACTCGATAACCCTCTATCGCGGCGACAAGCTCGTGAAGCTGTTGGAGAATCCCGTGCCGGGCAAGAAAATAGAGATGTCGGAGCAACTGAAACGTACCGGTGCCTACGAATATACCATACGTGCCTACAATGCCGCCGGCTCAAGCATTCCCTACACTCTCAAGACTTATATCGGCAACACCACGCCCGGCAATGTCCTTTCCTCCGAAGCCGACATTCATGCCGAGGGTACTTACGTGACATGGACGCCTCCCGTAACCAATGTATCCGGCATTCCTATCAATCCCAACCAACTCACATTCAGCATCTCCGGTATTGACAAAAAGATTGTGAAGGATAACATCACAGGCCGTGAGACGGTAATACCCAATGAGGCCGGCAAACAGCGGTTCACGCAATACCTCGTGCTCGCCCACTCTCCGGGCGGACAGTCTGACCGCTACTCCCCCACCAACTATGTGCCGGTAGGCACCCCCTATATCATACCATTCGTGGAGAGCGTGCCGAACGCCGACCTCGCTTGCATATGGAAGATCTACACACTCAAGGGAATAGCCACATGGGGAATGGCTCAGGATGGAGGTGATATCAACTCCTCCGACAACGACGGAGGATTCCTAATATATCAGGCATCTCTGGTGAACAGTGAGGCTCGTCTTACCGGCGGTCGGGTGAATCTCGGTGAAGAAGACCTCGAGATATCGATCGACTATTTCTGCTTCAACGAAGGAAACAACAGATTCACTGTGCAGTTCAACGACGGCAACGGTTGGAAAGACATCTGCACCTTCGACATCTCCAGAGGTAAAGACCATGCATGGAATACCTTCCGGGCTACAATACCTCAGGAGTACAAGGGGAAGACCGTACAGATAGGTGTTCTCGGCAACTGTCTGGGCGATGAGCAGAGCTATCTCGACAACATCCGGCTTGCCAAGGCCACGGATGTGGGCATCCATGCCGTGGACGGCAACAATTCCGGAATCAGAGCCTACGTATCCGGCGGAACACTTTACGTGAAGACTGCCGAAGGCAACAAGGTGGAAGTCTATACCGCATCCGGCATCAAGGCCGGGTCGGCATACGGCGACTGCTCATTCCGCCTGCAGCATGGCGTATACATCGTGAAATGCGGTGACGAAACAATAAAGGTGTCAATTCGCTAACCACCGACGAGAGAGCCGGGGTTCCTCCCGATTGAAGAACCCCGGCTCTCCCTCTATTTTATAAATACTTAACCCTAAACATTATGAGAAAGACCAACCTCAAGAGGCTGATTTTAGGCCTTGCCGTAACAGGCGCCGTGGGTCTGGGAGCACAGCAGCTCTATTCGCACAATCTGCGCAGCGAAGGCGTGCGGAACATGCAGGGACTCACAGAAGCCGCCAAGGCCCCGGAGACGCCGGAGACTTCCCCCTCGCGTTTCCGTTCGGAGAACAGCCTCGGCTTCAACACCGCGACCACTTTCACAGTAGCGACGGCACAAGACAAAGCGCCGAAGGCCAAAGCGGCCAATGCCGACTTCAAGATATACGGAGCCCTCGGCAAAACATCCAACCGTGCGCAAGGCGCTGTATATTGCATTACTCCCGACGGTGTAGAAATGAAAAGCACCATCCGCAGCGTGGATGGCGGCGCATTCTACGACGGCTCCGATTACAACGTGATTTCCGAATTGGGCGCAAATCTGAACATATACGCTCTCTACCCCTACGAGACGCAGTGGTGGACTTCCACCCCTAAAAACGGGGAAAGCGTAAATTCCAGCTGTACAGCCTCCGACCTCTCCTACGATGTCACTTCGGGTCGTGTGTTCGGATGCTTCAGCAACGGAGCTGTCAACGCCAAATGGGAGTTTGCTTCTGTGGACTATTCATCGAAATCGCAGACCACCATCAACAAAAGCCGTAAAAAGATATGCAGCATAGACCGCTGGGACGGCGTTGCCGTCAACGCCGAAGGTGTGGTTTACGTGATTGACGAGTATGGCACTCTGATGACCGTCGACAAGGCCTCGGGGCGCCCCTCGGTGATAGGCTCCACAGGTCTGAGACCCTACTACCAGGGATCGGCCACTTTCGACAACAATGGCAAGCTATATTACTCGTACGCCCCCGAGACGGGCAACGGTGCCCTTTATGAGATCGACATCACCACAGCGGAGGCCACGCTGCTCCTCGAATATCCCGAAGGATTGCAGCTCGTCGGCATCTACGCGCCCGTAGAGGCCCTGATAGCAAAGGCTCCCGGCCGCCCCACCGACCTCTTTGCCGACTTCCCCGACGGCGCGACAAGTGGCAAAGTCACTTTCCGTCTTCCCAAAACCCTCAACGACGGGACGCCCGGCGAAGGTACGGTGAACTGGTCGTTCAAGGTCAACAACTGGGAGAACAACTCCGGCACCGGCAATTACGGCGACCTGGTGGAATGCCCTTACAGCTCATGGGGCGGCAACACCACTTTCTCCGTCTCCTGCTCCAACTCCGCGGGACAGGGTCCTTCGGCTGAAACAACTCTGTATATAGGCACGCCTCCTCTGGAGAGTCCCGCCAACATAATCCTCAAACGCATCGGCGACAAGGTGACTTTGACATGGAACCTTGTGACCCAAAACACCCTCGGCAAGGATATAGACCCCGCCACCGTAAGGTATGCCATAACCGACAGTCAGGGGAATACACTGGCAGAGAACATCTCCGGCACCACCCACACGCTGACCGTCGAGATTCCTTCCACACCGCAACTTACGCAGTATGCCATGATAGCATACATACCGGGCGTGACACAGTCGAACCAGACATATACCCCGCAGGTGCTCCTGGGCTCTTACACTGCCCCCTGGACCGCTTCGGTGACCAATGAATCGAGCAAATACTATTTCCAGATTATCGACGCCAACAACGACGGTTATACCTGGGGCTTCTACGGCACAGGAGTCATGATTGGCTGGGCTGCCGGCAACAATGCTCCCGACGACTGGATCTTCACCCCGGGCATCCAGCTGGAGAAGGGGAAGCTCTATACCTTCAGCGCCGACTTCAGAGGCTACAACACCACCACACGCCCCGACTACTACGAGATAAAGGTGGGCAACGAAGCACAGCCCGAGTCGATGACCGAACTCCTACTCGAAAGGAAGAAAGCCACCAAGGAATATGTCACGGAAACCGTGGAGTTCGTTCCTTCGGCAAGCGGCGTATACTATTTCGGCGTTCATTCCTGTTCCGATGTGCCGTCGGCAGGACTCTACATGCGCAACGTACGTGTCAGCGGCGCCTCGTCGGCAGCTACTCCCGCGGCTCCCGCGCTTAAAGTGGAAACCGACGCGGCAGGGGCATTGACCGCCAACATCACCGTGACAGCTCCCACCACCGAACGCAGCGGCGAGACCCTCACCTCAATCACGGGCATGACCCTCTATCGCGACGGCGAACAGATTCATGCCGAGATCGCTGTAGAGCCTGGACAGTCGTTCACCTACACCGATCCGTTCACCGAGGCAGGTCTGCACACTTACCGCGCTGTGGCTCAGAACGCTACCGGCAGCGGCAAGGATGTCACCGCGTCATGCTATGTGGGTGTGAACGTGGCCGCCAATCCTTCCGACGTCAAGGCCGTGGAGACAAGCACCGGCAATGTGACGGTGTCGTGGAATCCCGTGACCACCGATGTCGACGGAAATCCGATACGCCCCGAATTCGTAACCTATCTCCTGCTTGAGCTCAAGGGCGAGGAGCAGATCACCATCGCCGACAATCTCAAGGATACATCCTACAGCTTCACGGCTATAGGCGACAATGACCCGCAGACATTCAAGAAGTACGGAGTAGCCGCCAAGACGACTGCCGGCTATTCCAAGGGCGTTCTCGCTCCGGAAATTGCAGTAGGAAAGCCCCTGACACTCCCCTACAAGGAATCGTTCGCCAATGGCAAGGTCTCCACTCCCGTCACCGCAAAGGCTCTCGTGCCCGCTTATGCCGGCAGCTGGAGCATCGCTACCGACGAGACTTTCACCGACATGACATGCCAGGACAACGACAACGGTTTCGCCTACTTCTACGGAAAATATATCGACTGTCCCGCCCTGCTGTACACCGGCAAAATCTCTCTTACCGGTGCCGAACATCCCGTGCTGACATTCTGGCTCATCGACCCGCACTGGAGCTTGAAGGACAAGGAGGATTTCCGCAACACCAGCGAAATATCAGTGATGATTGACCTCCTCGACGGCAATGGATACCGCACGCTCTACGAGTCGTCTATCGCCGATGCCTGCGACAATGAGGGCTGGAACAAAATCTCCGTGGACCTCAACGAATTCAGAGGGAAAACTGTGTCGATAGGATTCAAGGGTAATACCAAGAAATGGGCATACACCAATATCGACAACATCACAATAGGCGATGTCACAGACCGCGACA
>CABUTY010000100.1 GCA_902494595.1 uncultured Porphyromonadaceae bacterium
CACGATGTCGGCTTCCTCCTTGACGCGGTCAATGGCATTGTCGACGGCCACGGCGATGTCGGCCTCGCGCATCATGGGTAGGTCATTGACATTGTCGCCGAAGGCCACAATCCTGTCGGCGCCCACCATTTCGGCCAGGGCGCGCATGGCCTTGGCCTTGGTGGCCTCGGGGGAGAAGGCTTCCAGAATGGCTGTCTTGTCGCCATAGATGTCGTGATAGAACTGAGCCCTTACACCGGGGAGCCGGCGTGTCTTCTCGTAGGTTTCCTCGCCGCAGCGGTTGTCGAGCATGGAATAGAGGAGAATGATGTCGTCAAGCTCGCGGGTCACGCCTCCTTCCTCCACATGTTTGTAAGGCGACGACCGGCGTTCGGCGAGAAACTCACGCTGCAGCGGCGTCATCTCCCCGATATGGCGGATGGTGATCATATTGTCGCGCAGCGAATATACGAAAGAGGGGATGTTGTCGGCGATATATACGTCGATAAGTCGCCGGGCATCCTCAGGCTTGAATAGCCGCAGACGGGAATATATTCCGGTGCGGGGGTCCCAGAGAGCGGCGCCGGTCATGACGATAACGGGGAGGGAGGTGTTGACGCCGGCGAGTATGGAGGCCACGGTGGCCGGTGTCCTGGCGGTGGCGGGCGTGAAGAGCTTCCCCTCGGCTATGGCCTCGTTGAGCATGGCCATAGTGCGGGCCGACAGCCGGGCGTCCGGCTGCAGCAACGTGCCGTCAAGGTCGCTGACATATAACGTCTTGCTCATTCCTTTTTTCCGGTTTTGTCCTTGATTTCGGTAAATTTCACATCCTCCACCTGCTGTTCGTGATATTCGCGGCGGGAAGATGTTTTGCCGTTGTCGATCACGGAGGTTTCGGAATAATCGACGGATTCGGTGTATTCGACGTCAACGGCCACCTTACGGAGTTCGTCAGCGGGATGTGTGGCGGGATGCCTGCGGCGTTGACGGTGCGAAGACTGCGTATTGTCGGCGCGTTGCCGCTCGCGTTTCATCTTGCGTTCCTGGCGGCGCGTAGGCTGGCCGGTCATCTTGCGGAGCATGTCTTCGGCACGCCGCGCCATGAAGCCACGAAGCCACTTGAGAATCCATGGCCACAGAAGCGCCAGGACTATCAGTATTATCAGCACTGTTCCCATCATTCCGGCGCGGCGATGTCAAGGAGTGAATAGCCCAGATAAACCACGATGGTCCACAACAGCCCCGGAACGCCCATTATGGCTACCAGCAGGATGGCAGTGGCTGCCATCAGCCAGCGCCACCGGTTCCCTTTCCAGCCATAGGTCTTGAACTTCAGGGAGAAGAACTTCACGGGCGACACCATAAGCCAGCTCTCCGCCAGAATCACCGGCAGGAACCAGTACCACTGGGTGAAGGAGTCGTTTCCCTGCAGACAAAGGGCCGAGTATCCTATCCAGAAAATGGCGTTGGCGGGAATGGGGAGTCCTATGAAAGAGAAGTGCTGACGGTCGTCGATATTGAATCTGGCGAGCCGAAGGGCGCCGCATACGGGGATTATGAAAACGAGCCATGGAGTCCAGTCCTGGAGACCCATGTCGGACATTGTCATGAACATGAGTACGGCAGGGGCCACACCGAAGCTCACGAGGTCGCAGAGCGAGTCGAGTTCCTTGCCGAGCGATGAGTAAGCGTGCAGCATACGGGCTGCGAAGCCGTCGCAGAAGTCGGCAAGCGCCGCGAGGCCTATGAATATCCAGCACCAGCTGTAGCCGTCGAGTCCCCACATGGGCTCTGTGCCGCGGAAGGCGCACAGTATCGCCATGACTCCCGACGCTATGTTGAGACATGTGATGCTGTTGGGTATGTTTCTGATGATGACGTTCATTTCAGGGTAATTTTTGACCGGAGGGCGGCGGCACCACGGCAAGGGGTGTGACTCCTCCGGCGGTATAGTCGTTGATTTTCAATAGTATTTCCGAATCCACGGGAAGGTATATGTCGACGCGTGAACCGAATTTAATGAAACCGAGGTGGTCGTCGATGCAGGCGTCGTCGTGGACATGAGCATAGGTGACGATACGTCGGGCCATGGCGCCGGCAATCTGACGTACGGTGATGCGGCGCCCGTTGTCCATACGTATGCCCACGGTGCTGCGTTCGTTCTCGGTGCTCGCTTTCGGCAACCATGCCGACAGGAAACGCCCGCTGTGATGTCGTACATATTCCACCTCACCGTCGACGGGAAACCAGTTGGCATGTACGTTGAGCGGACTCATGAACACCGATACCATAATGGCTTCATGGCGCAGGTACTCGCCTTCGAAGACCTTTTCCACGGCCACTACCTTGCCGTCGACGGAGCTTACCACCATATTGTCGCGCGGACCGGTGTAGTCGCGGTGCGGACACCGGAAGAAGTTGAACACGAACAGGTATCCTACCGCCGACAGCGCCGACAGTATAATAGGCACGGGACCGGGAGCCATGAACAGCCACAACGGTACGTTCAACGCTATCAATACGCATAACAACGGTATCAATACGCCCGTGCCTTCCCGGTGTATCTTTATTGTGTGTAACCTACGTCTTTTCACTAATTGCAAAATTAACAATTTCGCGGGGAAATTCCTAATTTTTCGTATATTGGTATGCTCCGAGAGAAGGATTGCCGTCAACGAGGCGGTTTACGCCGTCGATGTCGGTCATGGCCGCCGGGGTCACGAAGGAAGGGTTGCCCGCCGATATCACCGGCGAGTCATCCTTCAGCCGGTAATTGAAATAATATATGGGCCGGTCGGTCAGGAACATCGGGTCGGTGTCCCACAGGCAGTCGATGAAATTGTCGTCGTTGCTGCCTGTCGACTTCAGCGAGCAGTAGCGCAGGAAGACGTTGCTGCCGGTAAGGTCGCCGGTGTTGAGGTCGTCGGGGATGCCGTAGAATATGCAGTTCTCGAAAGTGGCGGCCATAAGGGGGTTGACGCTATCGTCGTCGCTGTCGGGGAGACAGTGACCCAGATACACGAGAGGGCCGGTGATTGCCGAGAAGAGGTAATTGTTGGCGAAGGTGCACTGCAGGAAGGATGCCTGGCCGCCGAGGAGGGCCACAGTGGAGCCGGCGGCTTCCGAGAAGCAGCATCCTACAGCCTCCAGCTTGACGTATGGAGCCGTCAGGACATGGTTCTTGGAATTATGGAGCCATGAATTTCGGAGGTATAGCTTTGTGCGGCTGAGGTCGGCGCACGAGTCGAGCATCAGCCCGAAGTCGGTGCTGCGCATGTCCACGTATTCCATCCGGTTGTCGAACGAGCCGGCGGCTATCGAAATGCCATGCCATTGTCCCGACATTATGTCGTATTCCACATCGGGCAGCACATTGTCGAGGCGGTCGCCGCGGAGCTGTATCAGTTCACCTGGCTTACCCTGAGCCACAAGCCTTCCTTCCACGCGCATGGATGCCTTGTCGTGGAAGAGGATGCGAGCTCCCGGGTCGATGGTGAGGGTGGCGCGGGAGTCAACGGTAAGCGAATCGAAAATCACGTAAGGGCGCTCGGCCGTGAACCGCGTGTCTTCCGTGAGACGCGTACCCCGGAGACGCGTCACGTTCTGGCCCCATGCCTCGCAGAGTACTTGCTGCGTGACTCCGTTGGTCACGAACTCCAGCCGGTCCTCCACAAGCGCAGGCTCGTTGTCGGCAACTTCGGGGATGTAGCATTCTATGAAGATATATATGGAGTCCTTGCCTCGGATTTCGATGTCGTGAAATTCGCTACCGCTCTGGCCGTCGACATTCATGCGGAAACGGGTGTCGGCATCGGCGAAACGTATGGAGCTGATGTTGATGCCCTGCTTGGAGCGGTTTGACACCACGAGCCGGGCCGTGGGGGTCCCCAGGTCGGTGAAGACCGTGTCGAAACTCACGGTGTCGCGTGAAAATGTCAGAATGTCCGACGGCGACGTGCTCATCTTGTCGTTGATGCACGAACTGAGGATTCCCGGCAATAGAACAATCCCCAGCAGCGTTAACAAAGACAGGAACTGTCGGCGGAATCCGGTGTGTTTTGTAATCATTCCGGTGAGTTGTCGTATCATATAGAGAAAACGCCGTCGGCTGCTGATTGTTGCACGCTATGAAGTATATGGTTATAGCCGGAGAGGCGTCGGGCGACCTGCACGCCTCGCGGCTTATAGAGAATATAAGGACAGATGATCCGGAAGCGGAGTTTCGATTTTTCGGCGGGGACCTGATGACGAAGGCTGCGCGGCGAAATCCGGAGCTGCACTATCGGGAGATGAACGTGATGGGTTTCAGCGAGGTGCTTCGGGCGTTGCCGCGCCTGTGGCGCAACATGCGTCAGGCCCGCGCTCTGATACGGTCGTGGCGTCCCGATGTGCTCGTGCTCGTGGACTATCCCGGTTTCAACCTCGCTCTGGCAGGCTTCGCAAAAAAACTGGGTATCCCCGTGCATTATTTCATATCGCCGAAGGTATGGGCCTGGAAGGAATACCGCGTGCGCAAAATCAAGAAGACAGTCGACAGGATGTACTCCATATTGCCGTTCGAGGAGGAGTTCTATGCCCGTCACGGCTATAAGGTGGACTATGTGGGGAATCCGTCGGTGGAGGAGATAGCGTGGAGCATGGGACATCTGCCCCCCAAGAAGCATTTCATGGAGCGTCAGGGACTTGGCGACGAGCGGCCTATCATCGCGTTGTTGCCCGGCTCGCGGAAAGGGGAGATACGCAACAACCTGCCGCTTATGGTTGAGGCTGCCAAACGCTTTCCGGAGTTCCAGTATGTGGTGGGGGCGGCACCGTCGGTGCCTGAGAAGTTTTACAGGGAAGTGGCCCAGGATCCGGGGCTCAAGGTGGTGTTCGGCTGCACGCACACGCTGCTGAAGTATTCGCGGGCGGCGGTGGTGGTGTCGGGAACGGCCACTCTCGAGACGGCTCTCATAGGCACGCCACAGGTGGTGGTATACCGGGCAAACGGCAGCCGCCTGTCGTACAACATCATGGCACGGCTCCTGAAAGTGAGGTATGTGTCGCTGCCCAATCTTATCGTCAACAATTCGATAGTTTCGGAGCTTCTTCTCGACAGGTGCACCGCGGCGAGCATAGCGCGTGAGCTGTCGCCGTTGCTGCAGCCAAGCCCACGCCTCACTTTCCAGCAGCAGGGATATCGCAACATGCAGCGCCGCCTCGGCACCTCAGTAGCCTCCGAACAGGCCGCACTCCTCATCGTGGAACAGCTGAAAAAAGGGAATCAGCAGGGGAAATAAGAGTGTCGCGGTGAATATATTTCCCCCTGTCGGTATGTCTGAAAGATTATTTGCTGGTTAGGGGGATTTTTTCTAATTTTGTGGCTTGTAATGGAGGCTATCAAGGAAATATTGCGACGTCTGGAACCGGAGCTGACAGCGATGAACCGGATAATCGACAGCAGTCTGAGCACGCAGAACGCAGTGATGAATGCTGTGGTGCGGAAGTATCTCAGCACCAAGGGAAAGCAGATCAGACCGATTCTGGTGATTCTCGGCGCCAAGATGTTCGGAGAGGTCAACCGGTCGGTGCTGTGTGCCGGCGCCGCCATGGAAATGCTCCACAATGCCTCGCTGATTCACGACGATATCGTTGACGAGACCGGTCTCAGACGCGGGTGTCCCACAATCAACGCCACGATGGGCAACCAGATTGCGGTGCTCGTCGGCGACTTTTTCGTGTCCCGTTCCCTGTCGGTGGGCATAGAGTCGGGAAGTCTGGAGGTGGTTGCCGCCTTGTCGAGTCTCGGTACGGAACTTTCGCTGGGAGAAATAGACCAGATCACCACTGCGCGTGAACATCATTTCGATAAGGAGAGTTATTTCGAGGTGATACGGCAGAAGACGGCGTCGCTGTTCATGAGTTGTGTGCGTATGGGCATGGAGGTGGGAGGCGCTCCCGCCG
>CABUTY010000101.1 GCA_902494595.1 uncultured Porphyromonadaceae bacterium
AAGCCTTCCTTGCGGAGGGCGCTCTTCTCCTCGGGGATCACCTTCAACAGCGCGCGGGCTATGGCCAGACGAAGGGCCTCGGCCTGTCCGTGATATCCGCCACCGTCAAGATGTGCCTTGATGTCGTACTTCTCGGCTACACCAAGAAGAAGCATCGGCTGCTTTACGATGTACTGAAGTATCGAAGAGGGGAAATAAACCTCAAGCGGGCGCTTGTCGATCTCGATCTTGCCCGTTCCTTCTGTCAGGTATACACGGGCAACTGCGGCCTTGCGGCGGCCTATGGCATTTACTTTTTCCATCTTCTTTACTTGATTTTGTTAAAGTCCAGAACTACGGGGTTCTTGTCGGCGAAGGGGTGCTCCGAACCGTTGAACACGTGAAGGTTGGTGAGCTGCTTGGCTCCAAGCTTCGTCTTGGGAAGCATGCCCTTCACTACCTTGATGAACAGCGGGTGCTTGCCTTTTACCGTAACGCCGTACGACTTCTTCATTAGGTCGCCGGGAGTAAATGTACGCTGGCCGCCCGGATATCCCGTGTAACGGAGATATTCGCGCTTCTCCATCTTGCCGCCGTTAAGCTTTACCTTCTCGGCGTTGATGATGATTACATTGTCTCCGCAGTCCATGTTCGGAGTGTAATCGGGCTTGTTCTTGCCTCGCAGAATCTTGGCTACCTCTGAACAGAGTCGGCCAAGTACCAGGTCTGTCGCATCGATAACCACCCATTTCTTTACTATTGTGCTCGGGGTGGCACTCTGCGTCTTATAACTTAATGTATCCACTTCTTTAAGTTGGGTTTAATGTGTTTGTCCCTGTCTTTCAGGCGGTTACCAGGCCAATGACAACCTCCCTCCCCGACGGGGCCCTGTTCTTGGATATAATCGGCTCGCAAAATTAATAAATTTTCCCCACACTGGCAAATTGCCATCCCTCTTTCCTCCTTTTTTTGCCTTCCCCTTTTTCTCATATCTCCGCCCTTCCAGCTCTGCCGTCTTTTCCGTCCCTTCCAGCTCATCCGTCTTTTTCAGCTCTTGCGCCTTTTTCAGCTCTTGCGCTTTTTTTCAGCTTTCTTGGCTCTTCCGGCTTATTTAGCTTTTCCGGCCCTTCCAGTATTTCAGCGGCCGTTCCGCGAGCGGGAGCTCGCGGTAAGTATCAGTGCGAAGCCGGAGCTTGGGCGAGGAGGGCGGGGGCGTTCCGGAGGAGCCATTGCCAGGCGGCGCCGTGGTCGTAGGGGATTTCGCCATCCATGATGGCCTCTTTCACGGCTTCCTTCAGCACCGCAATCTGCTGCCCCGGGGGCAGGTGGAAATGCTCCATGATTTCGTTGCCGTTCACCGGATTTTTCCAGTTGCGCAAGGCGTCGGCATCGCTGATTTCGTCCATGCGTCGGCGCAGCCGCCCGAAGCTCTCCAGCTGCCGCCGCACCTTAGCCGGGTTCTTCGACGTGATGTCGGCTTCCGCCAGTGTCATCAGGTCGTCGAGGTCAGCCCCGGCGTCAGTAATCAGCCGGCGAACTCCCGAGTCGGTAACCCCCGCGTCGGCCACCGACTGCGGACGCATGTGCAGACCCACAAGCTTCGAGACATACTTCATATGTTCATTCATCGGCATCTTCATCTTTTTGAAGATGCCAGGCACCATTTTCTCCCCTAAGAAGTTATGGTTGTGGAATGTCCAGCCGAGCCGCTCGTCATAGCGTTTGGTGGCCGGCTTGGCGATGTCGTGCAGGAGAGCCGCCCAGCGCAGCCACTCGTTGTCGCTTATCGCCGCCACATGGTCCACCACCTGCAGCGTGTGCAGGAAATTGTCTTTATGTCCTATGCCGTCGACAGTCTCCACACCCTTGAGGTCGAGCACTGCCGGAAAGGCATACTGCAGCAGTCCCGCCTTGTCGAGAAGGAGGAACCCCACCGACGGACGCGGCGACCGCATAATCTTGCCTAACTCGTCGTTGATACGTTCGCGGGTTATGATCTTGAGCCTGCCGGCATTGCGACGTATGGCCTCGAAGGTCTCGGGGTAGATCTCGAAACCGAGCTGCGTTGCGAACCTCACGGCACGCATCATCCGCAGAGGGTCGTCGCTGAAGGTTATGTCCGGGTCGAGAGGGGTGCGTATGATGTTTCTGGCCAGGTCGGCAAGGCCGCCGAACGGGTCTACAAGCTCGCCGTAACGCGACTCGTTGAGGCGTATGGCCATGGCGTTGATGGTGAAGTCGCGGCGGTTCTGGTCGTCGGCAAGTGTGCCGTCCTCCACTATGGGGTTGCGGCTCTCGCGGCGGTACGACTCCTTGCGAGCCCCCACGAACTCCAGCTCCAGCCCCCTGTGCTTCACCTGCGCCGTGCCGTAGGTGGCGAACACCGACAGCGGCGTCCGTGGCCCTAACGCCCGAGCCACAGCCCCGGCAAGCTCTATGCCCGACCCTACCGTCACAAAATCGATGTCCTGGCTCTTGCGCCCCAAAAATATGTCCCTGACATATCCTCCCACCACATAGACCTCACGGTCCATGCTGTCGGCTATACGGCCTATCACCCGGAACACGGGATGTTTCAGATCCTCCTTGAGATTCATAACTGTTTAAGCGACTCGTCGAGCACGGTGATGTTTTCGAGCCCCGTGTCAGTGACGATATAAGTGTTTTCGACGCCGAGTGCTCCCACGCCGGGTATCACGAACTTCGGCTCCAGGGCTATCGTCATGTTGCCGAGCAGGGGAGTGTCGTTGCGTTCCATCACCACGGGCATCTCGTTGAGTTCAATTCCCACGCCATGGCCTATGAAGGCCACCTTGTGGTTATGACCCATGAAGCAGTCGGCGAGACCTGCGTCATCGGCCAGACGACGCGCCCGGCGGTACACCTCGCCCACAGCCACATCGGTATGGGCGAAACGTTCCAGATCGCGAAGTATGGCTATGGAGCATTCGTGGGCGCGTACGGCTTTCTCCGGCACTTCCCCGATGGTCCAGCAGCGGGTCATGTCAGTCTGGTAGCCGTTGAAACCGCCGTTCATGTCGACCATCACCGCCGTGCCAGGCTTCATGATTTCGCCGCTGGCTCCCACGGGCAGCGACGGGTCGGTGCCCGCTCCTCCCATAGAGAAATCATACGGACTCGGCACATCGGCATTGGCGCCGGCTATCACCGATCCCATGTTGAGCTGCATCCTGTTGCCCGCGGCCCGCAGATACCCCAGGCATCCCTCGCGCCGTAGCACCCGCTCGATCTCTATCTGGAACTCCATGTCGGTCATGTCTTCCTGATAGCAATGCTTTATCTGCTTGTAGACCTCGGCCTGACGCATGCCGTCCTGCCGCATGAGTCGCAGCTCATAGTCGGTCTTTATCAATCGGGCCATGCGCAGCACCGGCGTGGCGTCGGAATATTCCCCGGCAGGCAGCGCACGCATCAGCCTGCGGACCTCATTGTAGCTCAGATCGTCAAATTCCAGACCCAACTTCCTGGCGTTGCCTATCCCTTGGCTCTCGAGGATGCCGGCTATCATCTCCGGCTTCCTGATGGTATGGCACATGTCGCCGATACCCTCCGACGGCGGTATCATGAAGAAGAGCGGGTCACGGTCCACGGGGATGTAGACGTAGCCGCGGAACACCCCGCCGCCAAGATAGTATAGATTGGTGGGGGAGCCGACGAGCAGACCATCCATGCCGGCGATCTGCATCTGGAATTTCACTTTCTCGACGCGCAGCGATAACTCGTGCCGTTTGTCAGGGTGCAGTAGAGTAAGGTCCATTTGCTGATATTTTAATGCCGATGCTCCTGAGACCGGCTGCGGCGCTGTCGGGTGCGAGAGGCACCAGCGATACCGTCATGTCACGGGGCATGCGGAAGTTGGAAATCACGGTGACGTTATGGCTGCATATGCCGTAATGCTGCGGATCGCGGGGTGTGCCGTCCCCTTTGTAGAGGCTCACCACCACCGTGTCGTTGCATATCTCGCCGTCGGCATCCTCGGTCGACAGCAGGAAGGGAAGACTCCCCATAGGCCGGTCGGGCTTGTAGCGCAGCAGCAGCTCCATCCTCACGTCGCTGCCATACCTCGTGGTATCGGCCACCCGAGGCTCGAAAACCAGCGGATGTCCCTGCCGGAAACCCTCGCGTCCCGAATCGGCATAACGCGAATACAGGGTGTCGTTGACCTCCCTGCATCCGCATAGCATCATTGCCGTCGCTATTGTCAGAACGCCTGCCGATACCTTTCGGTTTCTCATTGCCCGTTTTTCTTTTTGCCTTCCGCAGCGTTGTTTTTGCTCTGGTGGTTCTTATGGCCGCGCCCTTTCCCTTTCCCCTGGCTCTTCTCCTGGCGTGCCGCGCCCTGGCTCTTCGCCTCCGGCTTGGCTCCCTTCTGACGGGCTCCCTGCTTATTGCCTCCCTTCTTCTTCGACTTGTCGAAGCGTGTGAGGCTCTCCTGCTCGGCAAGGTCCACGACCTTGTTCTGCTCATCTTCGGCTATCTGACCCTCGCTGAGCAACGAGTCGGGTTTCACGCCCTGTTTGTTGAGGGCTATGATTTCGAAAGCGCGGCGCGCGTCGATGGTCACGAGGTTGGCAGGTATGCGCTTGTCGGTGCTGTACGTGGCCTTGCGTGCCAGTATGTCGGCTTTGAAAAGGTAATAGGTATTGTCCTTGGTCTCCAGAGCTATATCCTTGTGTGGCATCTCCTTGGCGGCTTCGGCATATACCGGGGTCTCGAAGTTCAGGCAGCATTTGAGCTTGGCGCACTGTCCGGCGAGTTTCTGGGGGCTCATGGAGAGGTCCTGTATACGGGCGGCGCCTGTGGCCACGCTGGGGAACTTCGTCATCCACTGCGAGCAGCACAGAGGCCTTCCGCACGGACCGATACCACCTATGCGGCCAGCCTCCTGGCGTGCCCCGATCTGCTTCATCTCCACGCGTATCCGGAACGTGTCGGCAAGCACGCGTATGAGTGCCCGGAAGTCCACGCGCTCATCGGCGATATAGTAGAAGATGGCCTTGGCGCCGTCGGCCTGGTACTCAACATCGCCGATTTTCATGTTGAGGCTGAGGTCCTCGGCGATTTTGCGGGCGCGTATCATGGTGTCGTGCTCGCGGGCGTGAACCTCATCGGCGCGGTCAAGCTCCCGAGATGTCGGCGTGCGTAGCACCTTCTTGAGCTCCTCTTCCTTGACGCCGCTCTTGGCCATGTGCAGCTTTACCAGCCGGCCCGTGAGCTGTATCTTGCCTATGTCGTAGCCGGGCTGAGACTCCACTACCACGTCGTCGCCGATGTTCAGCTCAAGCGCCGACGTGTTTTCGTAGAACCCCGTGCGTGTGTTCTTGAACACCACCTCCACGATGTTGCAGTCGTTGTTGTCGCTGACCCCTTCGAGCCAGTTGTACGACTGCAGTTTGCCCCGGGGGCATTCCCCGGCGCAGCATCTCTTCTTAGGTGCCCCCATTATTTGGCGAAGCTTACGGCACGTGTCTCACGTATCACGGTGATCTTAACCTGTCCCGGATATGTGAGCTCGTCCTGGATTTTCTTGGCTATTTCCGTCGACAGCTTGTCGGTTTCCTCATCGGTGATCTTGTCGGCGCCGACAATCACTCGGAGCTCTCGGCCCGCCTGTATGGCGTAGGTCTTGAGCACGCCGGGGTAGGAGAGGGCTATCTGCTCGAGGTCGTTGAGACGCTTTATGTATGCCTCCACAATCTCGCGGCGTGCTCCGGGACGTGCTCCCGATATGGCGTCGCACACCTGCACGATGGGTGCCAGCAGCGATGTCTGCTCCACTTCATCATGGTGCGCCCCGATGGCGTTGCATATGTCGGCTTTCTCCTTGAATTTCTCTGCCAGCTTCATGACTAAGAGTGC
>CABUTY010000102.1 GCA_902494595.1 uncultured Porphyromonadaceae bacterium
ATATTGGAGGAGCCGGCCTCAGGGTCTTCGGTAACGTTGTATGTCAGCTTGGCGCCGTCGCTCTGCACGAGCTTGCGGGTGGCTGTCACCACCAGGTCGTCGAGGTCGGTGTAGCCGGGCTGGAGAGAGATGGAATCGGATGTGACGGATGTGGGGGATGTAACGGATGTGGTGTCCGGGACGGCTGCGGATGCGGCCGCCCCGGTGCCTGCATGAATATTAAGGTATGTGATGAGTGTAATCATTATGGCTGCCGTCACCCGCAGGTGGCGTTGTCCCGATTTGTTATTGCTTCTTTTCTGATAACGCATGATGTGCTGTTTTATCATCGGAACGCACCATCCCCGCCATCTGTGACAGCCCCTCTCACCTTTTTTCGGAACGGCTCATTTTTTGGAATCACAGAACTGAACCGGAACTGCACCGAGAGTTCACAGAACTGAAAATTAGTGAGGCTACATTTCTGGGAACTCTCGGTGCAGTTCCGGTTCAGTTCTGTGAATCAAAAAATTATAAGGGCATGATTCCCAATCCGGTTACGGGTTGGGAATTTGCGTATTTAGGAATTAATAACTAATTTTGCCGGGACACCGTGAGAACGAACTAATAACAGCAGCGTGAATTAATAACTACAGCATGAACAAATATCTTCTGTATCTGCTCAACGCAATCCTTTTATTGTCGGTGATGTCGTGCCGGGAAGAGAACTTCGGCCCCGACACGGATGACGACTACGAAGGGAAAGCACGTGAACTTATTCTCCACAAGGAGGCGCGGGGCTTCAATATCAGTGCGATAAAATGCGCGATTCTTGCCCCCGACGGCCATGTGATTTATCGTGAGGGCACTCATACCCGCAGCGGCGAGACGTCGAAAGTGAAATTCAACCGCGGTCTTGCCGATGGCGTGTACCGTCTACTCTATTTCGAGTTCGACCGCCCCAAGACTCCCGAGTTTGAGACGCTCCCCGATAAATTCACTACCACGCAATTCGGCCTCGGCAGCAAAATAGAGGTACGCGGCAGCAGCATATCCGTCACCGACTCCTTCGACGAGGGTATAGGTCTGCCGGGCAGCGGCACCAAAGAGGACCCGTATATCATCTCCAGCTACAAGAATGTGATAAAGCTGATGCTCTACGTCAACAACGCGGAGACCAACGGCAATATCAAGGAAGATACCTATTTTCTGCAGACCAACTCCATCAACATGGACCAGGCCTGCTTCGAGTGTGACATGCGCTACGGATGGATTCCTATCGGTAACGATACGAACACGCCTTTCCGCGGCGTATATCAGGGAGCTGAAATGTCATGGCTGTGGATAGACAGGCCCAACTCGGCGGGCGTAGGACTCTTCGGCTACGTGCACAACGCCACCATCACAGGCGTAAAGCTCACCCATGCGGAGGTTAACGGCAACTTTGCCGTAGGCGCTCTCGTGGGGGCATGCATATCGGCCGGCGACTCACACGGCAGAAGCCGTATCGCCGACTGTTCGTCGTCGGGAGGAAAGATCACGGGCAGCGAGGGGGCTGTCAACGTCGGAGGTCTTGTGGGAGCACTCGACATGTACAGCAGCACTCTCATAGCCCGGTGTGTCAACGACGGGGGCAGCGTGAAGGCTTCCTATAACGCCGGCGGTATCGTGGGCGGTGCCGGTATATATTCGCGTGCTGACATTCTCGGCTGCCGTAACAGCACGCCCGTCAGCGGCAAATATGCCGGCACCGGAGGTATCATAGGCACAGCAGATACCCTCTATATGGTGGGCGCCTACAACAGCGGCGATATCAGTGGCGCCACAGGATATGCCGCCGGCGACAAGAACAACAGCAGCTACGGCACCGGCGGCCTTGCCGGCGGCACAGGCATGGCATGGATATCTGCCGCCGCAAACTATGGCAAGGTCACGGGATATGACGGCGTGGGCGGCATATCAGGATCCTCGAGAATAAAAGGTAGCGACACGGAATCGACAGTGCTCAACAACGTCTACTACCGCTGGACCTCCAACCAGGGCGACGTCAGCGGCCACGACTATGTGGGGGGCATCGGCGGCGAATGTCAGTTTGGCTCCTACGCCGCCTCCAACACCGGCAATGTGGAAGGCAACGACTTCGTAGGCGGCATCGTGGGCAATACCTCGATATGCGTGGCGCACAACGCCGTCAACGCCGGAACTGTCAAGGGAGCCTCGCATGTGGCCGGCATCGTGGGCAAGGCCACGTGGGGCTCGCTGGCTTTCAGCCACAACATGGGTGACGTGGAAGGACGCGGCCATCATGTGGCCGGCGTGCTCGGCCTTGCCGGCAACAATACCATGGTACATTCCTGCGGCAACTTCGGTGCGGTAAGCAACAGCGGCGAGGGACCGACGGCCGGCCTTATAGCCGAGATCGGCGACCCGCGCGAGTGGACGGGCGCGCAGATAGCAGACTGCGTGATAGGAGCCATGGAGGCGGTGCTCGCCGTGGCCGGTCCCGTGCTCGGTATCGTCAAGCCTTTTGCCGAGGCTGCCCATGAAACTCTCATGACGGCCCTCGAAGTCACCGAGTTTACCACGCACTGGCTGGTGGCCGCCGTGGATGTCGGCATGTTCGGTTACGTGATGCACGAAATACTCAATCCGGAGATGGCCGAGGAGCTCAAACATGATATGGAGGGGGAAGTGACAGCGCATATCGACGGCATGACCCAACAGATGGAGAAGCTCCGCGACAGTTCCAAAGGAATAGTGGGCAATTCATTCAGCAAGGAGCCGCTCGCCAATTATTTCGCAGGAGTCAAGAGCAACCTTCAGCAGTATGAACTCGAAGGTAACGACGAGAAATTCAACGATGCGATGAACGAGGCGCGCGCCGAGCGTATGGAAGAGATGGAGAAGCAGCATGAGAGCAGCGAGCTGGCGCATCAGATAGTGTCGGGGATATGTCTTGTGCTTGGCACGGTAGCGGCGATAGGGAGCTTTGTAGCCACAGGAGGGGCCGCGGCTGCCTTTGTTGTGACCGGATCGGTAATTGCCGCCACAAGCTCCGCAAATGCCATATCAAAGGCCTGCATGGAGTTTGAGGAGAACGTGGTGCTCATCGACCAGTGCGTGAATGCCGGCAGTGTCAGAGGCTCGTCGGGCAGAATTGCCGGTCTGGTGGCCGTGCTCCAGGACAACAGCATAATGTCGGACTGCCTCAACACAGGCCAGGGATTCGGCGGTGGCGGACAGCAACTGGTCGACAAGGCCAATCCCGCCTCAATGGCCGTGAAGTGTCTCGCTATGGGTTACGGCTTCGGCGACACTCCCGTTGACATGAACCATACCGACAGGTCGGTGGTGTATACCGAAAACGAATATTTTGTGGCCGACAGGCTGCAGTGGGGCGTGGAGCTGATACCATTGTCGCGAAAGGAGATAGGTGATGCGGAGATAATGTCTAAGGGATTCCGCTATCTCGGCAAGTATGTCTCGAGTCCCGATTTCGAGATAGGAGAGGGGAAAAGATGGATTATGGGAGGCGGCAGCTCGCCATTCCCCGTGCCCAACAAATCCATATATCTGAAATGATTAGCAGGAACCGAAGATGAAAAAATATATAAGGAAATCAATAGGTATTGCGGGGCTGATGCTCACGGGGATGCTGTTTGGCTGCTCCGATGACGCGGTGCCTGAGCTCGAGAGTGAATTGCGTAATGAGGGCGACGTGATCGTAAGCTGCTTCAGCCTCAACAGAAGGGCCGTGCGCCTTCCCGACTCCACAGTCGAAGGTATGGTAAGGCTTGTAAGCGCCGCGCCGGCAGTGAGGGTCGACAGCACGCAGGCCGTGGCCGACACCATATTTCTTCCCACGCGGATAACCGTGGACAAGAAAAAGATCAGGGTGGAGATGCAGATTCCGGAGAATGTGGAACTCGACAGGGAATATCTGCTCACCATACACCGTGAACGAGGGAAGCGCCGGTATGTGGGCGGCGTCAGAGCCTCTTTCAAGGGGAATCTTCTCTGTGAGGTGGGCGAGGAGGCTCCCGAATACCGTGGACTCGAGGGCGAGGGCACCGAGGAGTCGCCTTATCTCATAGGTAGCGCCGACGACTTCCTGTCGTTTCTCAATAATCTGCGCCGCGACGAGATGTTCCATGGGTCGGAGATGTGTTTCCGGCAGACCGCCGACTTCACGGCGCCGACGCAGAGCAGCATTCTCGACGGCCGCGGATATTATGGCTTCGACTTCGAAGGATGCTATGACGGCGACAACCATTCCATCGACAACCTATATTATATAGGCAACAAGGACAGCAGCAAGGATGCGGGCATAGGGCTTTTTCCCGAGCTTTCGGGGAGCGCCGAAGTCAAGAACCTGCGACTGACCAACGTCAACATCAACAGGGCATTCAACAATGTAGGTGCACTTTGCGGCGAAGTGATAACCCGGGAATGCGTTAAAATCAGCAACGTGAAGGTGTCGGGGTCGATTATGGACTGCCATCAGCAGGTTGGCGGCCTCATAGGCACCGGGAGCGGGTCGCTGATTGTGGACGGCTGCGACGTGTCGGTAAATGTCGAGGGCGATTCGTACTGCGGCGGCGTCATAGGCAAATTCGACGGCAGCAGCCTGAACGTAAACAATATAACCACTCAGAGCCATCGGTTCTCGATACGGGCATCGGGCGATTATGCCGGCGGAGTCGTCGGATATCTTGAGGCCGATGATGAGCTTAGCCTGACCAATATAAAGCTGGAGCATACCGTGAGCTCCGAGGATGCCGATGTAAGGATAATAAGCGCCCGCAGTGAGGCCGGCGGTCTGGCGGGACATGCCTTCCTGAGCTTCATGCCTGAGGCTGTGTTCGGGAATGTTCAGATTTTATGCCCGGTATCTGTCGACGACAAGTATGCCGGCGGCATCATCGGCAATGGCGATATAAATGTGGACATGCGTTTCTCGGGCTGCAAGGTCAAATCGGTGGTCAAAGGCAAAAGCGGAGTCGGAGGATTCTTCGGCAATCTTAACGGCTACCGCGACAAGTCATGGGTATTCGAGGGCGGCGACGGCGCCAACTGCTTCGAGGCGGATCTTGGTGCCGCCGGTGTCACTGCCTCCGACCATGGCGGCGGTATCTTCGGTTATCTTTACCATTGCCAACAGATTTTGGGCAACAAAGTCAAGGTGGCCGCCAATGTGGATGTGAGCGGCGAATGTGCCGGAGGTGTGGCCGGATATGTGGAAGATTCCGACATCGATCCTTCCAGGTTCATCATAAATACGTCGATGCGCGTCAAGGGCGACAGCAAGGTCGGCGGCTTTGCCGGCAAGAGTCTCCATGGCAGGATTGCGGATTCGAGGAATCCGGTGTTCGATGTGGAGGGTACTCCCCGGGCCTGTATTCCGGCGAAGTCGCAGTTTCCGTCGGTATTGAGCTGCATGGTTGAAGGCAAGGACTATGTCGGCGGCATAGTGGGCCATTCCGAGTCTCAGCTGTATTGTCTGGCTTCGGGTGCCACCATTACGTCGCGCGGGTCTTATGCCGGCGGCGTGGCAGGATATGCCGGTATATATGACGGCTATCCCATACAGCGGTGCGTGTTCATGGGAAGTCTCGGCAGCAGCGGCACATACACTGGCGGTATCGTTGGATACCTCACCAATTCCGTATCAGGGAAAAAGGCCGGAGGGTTTCTCAGGGACTGTGTCAACTACAGTGCGATCAGCGGCGGCAGTCATACGGGCGGCATTGCCGGGATGGTCGATTATTCGTCGGGTGTGCGCATGGAGCTGCACTGGTCGGTGAATCTGGGGCGTATCAGCGGCGGAGTGCCGTGCGGCGGCCTCATAGGAAAGTGCGAC
>CABUTY010000103.1 GCA_902494595.1 uncultured Porphyromonadaceae bacterium
CAGGTGAAGCGCGGAGAATGTGCAGACTGCTGCGGAGAGTCGTCGCCACGTCGCTGACCGCTCTTGCCGATGCAGGCATAGATGTGCCCGATGCTGTGGTGACAGGTACCGGAATGGGATGCATGGAGAACTCCGAGAAATTTCTCACCGACCTGTGCATCAACGGTGAGTCATTGCTGAAGCCAACGCTTTTCATGCAGTCCACCCACAACACCATAGGTTCGCTGATAGGCATACTCCTCAAGGCTCACGGCTATAACACCACGTATTCCAACGGAAGCCTCTCCTTCGGCAGCGCCCTTCTCGACGCGTGGCTGCTGCTGCGCGAGGGAACTGTGGAAAATGCCCTTGTCGGAGCCCATGATGAAACCTCTCCATTGATGGCCGAGGCAATGGCCATGCATACCCCGGCGGTCTCTTTCATGTCGGAAACGTCGGTATCCATGGCATTGGCGGCGGTGCCGCATTACTGCGGCGACCCGGAAATCACTCGTGTGGAGCTTCGCGATGGCCTTCCCTCCGAATATGTGGCGGAGACGATAGATAAAGATAAGCCGGGAATTGTTGTAGCCGGCTGCGGAGGATACCTTGCCGACGAGCCTTTTTATGAGGAATTGTTGCGGCATGTGCCGGAGGATGTGGCGGTTGTGGAGTATAAACATATTTTCGGCGAGAATTTCTCATCTCCGGCCATGGGACTCTATGTGGCCTACAGCATCATGCGCGATGGCACTCTACCTCCTTTCATGATCAGGAGAGGAAAGGCGCCGACTGACCGGAACAGCGTCATGGTGATTACTCCCGAAAGTATTGTGACACTCAAAAGCACGGGGTCATGTGGTGGCTGATTCTTCTGAGCGCCATCCAGTGTCTGGCATTGTCGGCAGGGCAGGTCACTCTCAAGGTAGCCCTCGAGAGGATGCCGTCGTTCGGCTGGAGCAGCCGGTTCTGGGTTGAGGGGGTGCTTGTTAACTGGTGGCTGCTGGCGAGCGGACTGCTGTTTGGCGGAGGGTCGCTGCTGTGGATGTATATCCTGCGCCATTATCCTCTGAGTATCGCCTACCCCTTGTCGAGTCTCAGTTTTGTGATAGCCACGGTGCTGGCTGTGGTGGTGTTTCAGGAGACGGTACCATTTACCCGCTGGATAGGGGTGTTTATGATTATGGCCGGCTGCGCGTTGGTAGCCGTAAAATAGGTAGTTATGAAATTGATACACAGGATATTGGTGACTCTTGCACTGCTGTTGCTGACGGTGGCGGATGCCGTATCGGCGCCATTGAGCGCGGCAAGGCAGAAAGAGGTGGTGGCGTCACTGTCGAAGGCGGCTGCCGCTATGTCGTCTATGAGTTGCGATATAGTGCAGACCAAGCAGATGTCGCTGCTGAAAGACAAGATGGTGTCGCGGGGCAAGATGTACTATAAGAAAAGCAACAAGCTGCGTTGGGAATATACATCGCCCTATACCTACAGTTTCATCCTCAACGGCACCAAAGCATCCATGAAGGGGAAGAACCGCAAGGATGTTGTGGATGTCGAAAACAACAAGGTTTTCAAGGAGATATCGCGCATCATGATGAGCACGGTCACGGGGAACGCCCTGACGAGCACGTCGGATTTTACGTCGACTGTGGCCGACGGCAATGCCACATGGGAGGTGACTCTGCTGCCGAAACGTCGCGACCTCAGACAGATGTTCTCCAAAATAATCCTCTCGTTCCGCAAATGCGACAGTCAGGTGCAGCGCATCCGTCTATACGAGAAAAAAGGGGATGTCACCACCATAGAGATGAAAAATATCATATCACCGGCCAGGCTCAATGATTCGATGTTTGCTATATAGCTTTTTATTGATGGCGATGACGCTGCCGGCAGTTGCCGCGCAGCCATTGCGATACCGCTTCTCGCTGAGTGCGAAAAACGGCGGTATCGAGGGCGTCATGGTCATGAACCGCGAGGATAATGATATTATTGGATGCATGTTCAATGAGTTCGGCGTCTCAGGCATTGATTTCTCCTACAACATTGACAGGCATTCCGTGAAGCTGCTGCACGTGATGCCGTTTCTCGACAGATGGTATATACGGATGGTTCTCCGCAGAGACCTGAAATATTGTGTCGAACTTCTCACGGGGATGCCGTGCAAGCCCGGAAGAATGTTCGATATAAGCCGCGACGACGGCTCCATGACTCTCTCTGACCGACAATATAATCTTACATTCACTTTCTCGCCTCTGGAGGGAACTTTGACGGAATACAGCGATGGAACTGAGGAATAATCTTTATGAAGTGGAATCAGTCGACACGACCCTGTCGCGCGTCACGGTGCGGCTTAAGCCCGACAGTGTGATATATTCGGCGCATTTTCCCGGCGACCCGGTTACACCAGGTGTGTGCATCATAGGGATGGCCGTGGAGGCGTTCGACCTTCTGGAAGGCCACAAATGGCGGATTGGCGAGGTAGTCAACGCCAAGTTTCTGGCAGTGATGTCTCCGGCGGCTACGCCTGCAGCTCTCTTTACTTTCAGCCGCACGGTAGAGACGCCCGGCGGCGTCAAGACGAGCGTAATGGTGACTGACTCCGACGGAAGACAGTTGTCGAAGCTGACACTGAAATTAACGATGAATGATTAACGGTAAACGATAAATGAAGCATCCGGAAGTCGCTGCGGCAATGCGTGCCCATGGGATATGTGTGGTAATGCCCACATATAACAACGGGGCTACTGTTGGAGCGGTAATCGACAGTCTGCTCGATTACTGCGGCGACATCATTGTGGTCAACGACGGATGCACCGACGACACTACCGGGATATTGGCCGGTTACGGCAATGCAGTCACTACAGTATCATACGGCCGGAACCGGGGCAAAGGATATGCTTTAAAACGAGGACTTGCCAAAGCCCGCGAGGCCGGTTTTGAATATGCCGTGACCATCGATTCCGACGGACAGCACAAGGCTTTGGATATCCCGGCGATGGTGGCTGCGGTGATAGAGAACCCTGGAGCCCTGATTATCGGAGCCCGCGACCTCTCGAAGGTCGATATAAACGGCAAAAGCTCGTTTGCCAATAAATTCTCCAACTTCTGGTTCAGAGTGCAGACGGGCATCGGCCTAAGCGATACACAGACGGGTTACCGTGTCTATCCGTTGAAACAGTTGCATGGACTGGGATTGATAACCTCGCGATATGAGGCGGAACTGGAGATGCTTGTCTTTGCCGCCTGGCATGGCATAAGGATAGTGTCGGTGCCTATCGACGTTTATTATCCGCCGCGAAACCTCCGCGTGACTCATTTCAAGCCGGCTCTCGACTTCACGCGCATATCTGTTCTCAACACTTTCCTCTGTGCAGGCGCTCTGGTATATGGACTCCCGTGCCGTATGGTCAACGGTCTGCGGCATCGTAAACCGTTTGCCGGCGATTTCAGATGGTTCACGCATTCCGGGGATGTGCGGCGTTCCACTGCGGTAACGTTGGGAAAATTCTTTAAGTCGCTGTATGCGGCGGCTTTTTTCGTGACATGGACCATGTGTGTGTTGCGCCCCGTGACTTATCTGCGTTTCCGATTCGGCAATGTGGGCGAGGAGAGCCGTCTGAGATACCATAAGTCACTGCAGTATCTCTCGAAATTCATATTGCGAAACTTCCCCGATGCCCGTACGGAAATCCTTAATCCTCATGGCGAGACGTTCGACAGGCCGGCGGTGATAGTATGCAACCATCAGTCGCATTTCGACCTGCCCATACTTATGTCGCTGACACCCCGGCTGGTGTTTCTGACCAATGAACGTGAATGGAACAACCGGTATTACGGGTCGCTGATAAGGCGTGCGGAGTTTCTGCCTGTGACGGAAGGTGTCGACGAGCTGCTCCCAAAGCTGGCTGATCTTCGGGACCGAGGCTATAGCGTGGTGATATTTCCCGAGGGTACACGGTCGGCCGACGACAAGGTGCTCCGTTTTCATCAGGGTGCCTTCCATATAGCCCGCGAACTGCGTATGGATGTGGTTCCCATGGTACTCCATGGTGTCGGACATTACCATCATAAGCATGACCCCTGGCTCAGAAGAGGGAGAATGTCGCTGTCGGTGCTTCAAAGGGTGCCTTATGATGCCGACGATACGGCAACGCTCCGCAAGACGGCATCCCGTTTCCGCAGGCTTATCATGGAGGAACTTGACCGTCTGGCCGACGCCAAGGAGAATACTGCATATTTCCGTAAATTCGTAAGGTACAAGTATGCCTATACGGGTTGGCGCAATGTTTCGGAAGTAAAGAGGATACTAAGTCATTACGGCGAATATGCGGGGGAGATTGACAGCATACCGGCGACAACGGGCAGTGTGGCCCTGCGCAACGCCGGCACCGGGGCGCTGGCGTGGCTCATGGCTCTCGTGAACCGCCGCTCGGAGATTTATGCCTATATCAATGAAAAGGAGAATCTTGAGCTGGTGGAGCGTCTTGCCGACGTACCCGCGAACCTGCATTTTGTGCATGATGTTTGGGACACCCATTTCTCGACTCTGCATTTCGACAGGATTTATGAGGCCGACGGCTGTAAACTCAGAAGGATAAAATGACGGGCGGCGACGGCATAACGGTGATAGGCGGGGGCATAGGCGGTCTGTTTGCCGGCGCTTTTCTGGCACGTAACGGCAGGAAGGTAACCATTCTCGAGAAGAACCATACGGCAGGCGGCGGTCTGCAGTGTTTTTACCGTAACGGCAAGATTTACGAGACGGGCATGCATATCATGGGAGGTTTCGGCAGCGACGGCACTCTCGCTCGGATATGCCGTTATCTCGGAATACTCGACAAGCTCGACATAGAGCACATAAGTTCGGAATGCTGCGACGAACTGTATTATGCTGTGGACGGCCGCAGCTGGGAGATACCCTCTGGCCGTGAGCGGTTCGTGGCGGAGCTGTCTCGTATGTTTCCCGAAGACAGCGAAGGCATCAGAAGCTATGTGGATGATATATATGCCATGACACGGCATTTCGGACTCTTTTATCTTAAGCCGTCGAAACTCAATATGCTCATGCTTCCGGAAGTCCTCAAAGAGCCTGCCGACGAGTTCATAGCCCGCAAAGTAGGGAATCCGGTACTTCGGGAACTCCTTGCCTATCTCAGTCCGCTTTACGGAGGAGTTCGGGGCCATTCGCCGGTATACATTCATGCGCTCATCAATGTGCTGTATATCAACGGGGCGAGCCGTTTCCGGGGAGGGAGCCAGCAGCTTGCCGACGCGCTCGCGGGGGTAATAGTGGAGAATGGCGGCAGAGTGCTGTGCGGAAAGGAGGTGGATAGCCTCGACATACGTGAGAGAAGAGTGACGGCTGTACGCACATCCGACGGCTCCCTTTTCGAGTCTGACACCGTGGTATCGGCGGTTCATCCCGTGGAGCTGTTGCGCATGGTGCCAGAAGGCACTTTCCTGAAAGTGTTCATGGACCGCGTCAACAGCATAACGAGCACTCATTCGGCATTCTCTCTCTACATTGACCTCAAGGAGGATACATTCCCCTACATTGACCATACCTGCTATTACAGCGACCGTTACGGCGACATGTGGGAACAGGCCGACGGGGAATGCGACAGATGGCCGCGGACGTTCATGTACATGACGCCACCCGACAGGAACCAGGGACGTTTTGCCTCGCGTCTGCTTGTGCATTGTCCAATGAGTTTCAGGCATGTGGATCAATGGGCCGGCACATCCGTGGGCCGACGTGGGGCCGACTATACCGAATGGAAGAGCCGATGCAC
>CABUTY010000104.1 GCA_902494595.1 uncultured Porphyromonadaceae bacterium
CCCGTTGGAGGCGTGATACTTGCCGACACGCCCATTGAATACAACGTGAACCGCCTTACACGCAAAGTGAAGGTACGCAACACCGGCGACCGGCCTATACAGGTAGGCTCTCACTACCATTTCTTCGAGGCAAACCGTTACCTCGAATTCGACCGTCCGGCATGCTTCGGGTACCATCTCAACATACCTGCCACCACGGCCATCCGTTTCGAGGCCGGTGAGGAGAAGGAAGTGGAAGTCGTGCAGTTTGCCGGCAAGCAGAGAGTCATCGGATTCGACGACCTCGTAAACGGCTATGCAGGCTGGGAAGACACCCCCACTTACTATCCCAAACGCATCACGGCGCTGCGCAGAATGCAGGAATATGGCTACAAGTCGGTGACTGAAGATCAAGCCGACAGCGAATACACCGAAAATGAAGTGAAATCCGAGAAATAATATCGCCATGGCTACAATATCAAGACAAGAAAACAACATGCTTTTCGGTCCCACCGTGGGCGATAAGATTCGCCTGGGCAACACCGACCTGTATGTAGAGATAGAGAAAGACCTGCGGGTATACGGCGACGAGGCCGTATACGGAGGCGGCAAGACATTACGCGACGGCATGGGGTTGGCCAACGAATGCACATCGAAAGCGGGAAGCCTCGACCTCGTGATCACCAACGTTACCATCCTCGACCCGCTCTTAGGTGTGGTTAAGGCCGACGTAGGCATCAAGGATGGCAAAATCGCCGGAATCGGCAAGGCAGGCAACCCCAATGTGATGGAAGGCGTTACGCCCACGCTTGTCACCGGTCCATCCACCGACGCGATAAGCGGCGAGCATATGATTCTTACGGCCGCAGGTATCGACGGCCACGTGCACTTCGTATCGCCGCAGCAGGCCTACAACTGCCTCAGCAACGGTATCACTACCTTGATTGGCGGCGGCGTCGGTCCTACCGACGGTTCCAATGGCACCACCATCACCGCCGGCCCGTGGAATCTTGCACGTATTCTCCAGAGCCTCGACGGTCTCCCCATAAATGTGGGACTTCTCGGCAAGGGCAACTGCGCCTGCCGCGAGAATCTCGAGGACCAGGTACGCGCCGGCGCCTGCGGCTTCAAGCTGCATGAGGACTGGGGTACAACCCCCGCCGCCATAAGGACATGTATGGAGGTTGCCGACGACTTCGATGTTCAGGTGGCTCTACATGCCGATACCCTCAACGAGTCAGGCTTCGTGGAGGATACCATCGCCGCAATCGACGGCCGCACAATTCACAGCTACCATACCGAAGGAGCCGGCGGCGGTCATGCTCCCGACCTACTGAAAGTGGCTTCTCTGAACAACGTGCTCCCCTCCTCCACCAATCCCACTCTCCCGTTCGGCATCAACTCCCAGGCTGAGCTCTTCGACATGATTATGGTTTGCCATAACCTCAACCCCAACATCCCGTCGGATGTGGCCTTTGCAGAAAGCCGCGTGCGTCCCGAGACACAGAGCGCCGAAAACATCTTCCACGATCTGGGAATCATCTCGATGGTTTCTTCCGACTCTCAGGCCATGGGACGTGTGGGCGAATCATTCATGCGTACCTTCCAGATGGCAAGCTACATGAAGTCGGTACGTGGCAAACTCAAGGAGGACTCCGACGGCAACGACAACTTCCGCGTGCTCCGTTACCTTGCGCAGATTACCATCAACCCGGCCATCACTTATGGCATCAGCGACATACTCGGCTCGATAGCTCCGGGCAAGATGGCCGACCTGGTGCTTTGGGAACCTGCTTTCTTCGGCACTAAACCACAGCTCGTCATAAAGGGAGGCCTTATCAACTGGGCCAACATGGGCGACCCGAATGCCTCGCTCACCACTCCCCAGCCGAAAATCATGCGACCGATGTACGGATGCTTCGGGGCATCGCTGCCCAATACCCGCACCACCTTCGTGTCGCAGGCGTCTCTCGACCTCGGTATCAAGGAACAGCTCAACCTCAAGAGCAACGTCTATGGCGTGAACCATGTGCGTCAGATCACCAAGAAAGACATGGTGCGTAACACCGCCACACCACGTATCGAGGTGGACCCAGAGACGTTCTATGTCACCGTCGACGGAGAACTCGCTTACGTGGCTCCGGCAGAAAAACTCCCTCTTGCCCAGCTCTACTGGTTCAGCTAAGTTATTACTAATGTATAGACCCCGAAGGAGGCGCGGCCTTTCGCGCCGCGCCTCCTTATAATTTTGAATACTATGGAAATCATTACAGATATCATTGGGAATGTGAATACGCCCGAATGGCATGAGCGGCTTCATGAGTGCGAGGTGGAGAACGTCTATCTCGACCAGTGGACTGCCCAGAAGAGCCGCTTCCTTGCCAAAGGCGACCTCGGCAACGAATACCCCGTGGCATTGAAGCGCAACAGCCGCATTGCCGACGGCGACATCATTGCCTATTCACCCGATGGACATAAAGCCACGGTGTTGCGTCTGAAGCTCAACCCGGTGCTGGTGATTGACCTCGCCGGAATAGAGAATCTTGACAAAGAGACTATCATACGCACTTGTGTGGAGCTTGGCCATGCCATAGGCAATCAGCACTGGCCCGCCGTCACAAAAGGCACCAAGGTATATGTGCCTCTTACCGTCGACAAGAAGGTGATGCTCGCCGTGATGGATACCCATAACATAAAAGGGATAACCTACCGGTTCGAGGAGGGTCAGGAAGTGATACCCTACCTTGCTCCCGACGAGAAAAGAAACCTGTTCGGAGGAGCAGGCCACGAGAGCCACTCGCACGAACATCATCATCACGACCATACTCTATGACATGAACGGCAACGAAGAGAAACTGGAGAGACTGACACTGCTGTCGCATCTTATGCAGTTCAGCGACGCAATGTTTCCGGTGGGGACGTTTTCGTTTTCCAACGGTCTGGAGACAGCCGGATACGAAGGTCTTGTGCATGATGCCGAGACGCTGGAGCAATATAGCAGGTCGGCGGCGTTGCAGGCGGCCTACAGCGACGGGGTGGCAGCGCTCCATGCCTTCAGGGCGGCTCGAAAAGGCGACTATGATGCAGTGGTGGAGGCCGACAGGTATCTGATGCTCTTCAAGATGAACGACGAGGCACGCCTAATGCTCGAACGCATGGGCAAGAAACTCGCCGAGCTTGCCGACCGCCTTTTCCCCACAGACATAGTGAAACGCTGGCTCGCCGACATAAAGACCGGCGACTGTCCCGGCACATATCCGGTGGCACAGGGTCTCGTATTTGAGGCCGCGGGGCTTGATGAGAGAGACCTCTTCGCCTCTCATCAGTATGGCATTGTCAACATGATCGTGGGGGCCGCTCTAAGGCTTGTAAGGGTGTCGCATTACGATACGCAGGAGATTCTTTACCGACTGGCGGCCGATATTCCCGCTCTTTACGAAAAGGCTTCGCGGATGAATCTTGACGATATGAACTGCTTCGTGCCGCAAATCGACGTCCTCGCCTCACTTCACGAAAAAGGGAAGATGAGAATGTTCATGAGCTGACACAGCAAACGGTAAATTACTGAAAGACAACGAATTACATTAAGATTACGAAACATGAGTACATGCAGAATAGGAGTCGGAGGCCCGGTAGGGTCCGGCAAGACTTCACTTATAGAGGCGCTGACGCCCCGCCTGTTGGAAAAGGGCTACAAGGTACTGATCATAACCAACGACATAGTAACCACGGAGGATGCCAAACATGTGCGCAAGACGCTTAAGGGATATCTTGCCGAAGACCGCATCATAGGCGTGGAGACAGGAGCCTGCCCGCATACTGCTGTACGCGAGGATCCGTCGATGAACATAGCCGCCGTCGAGGAGATGGAAGCCAAATTCCCCGATGCCGACATAGTGTTCATAGAGAGTGGTGGCGACAACCTCACGCTTACATTCAGTCCGGCCCTCGTGGACTTCTTCATCTATGTCATCGACGTTGCCGCCGGCGACAAGATACCTCGCAAGGATGGTCCCGGAATCAGCCAGAGCGATATCCTCGTAATCAACAAGACCGACCTCGCTCCCTATGTGGGTGCAAGCCTCGATGTCATGAAGCACGACTCCGAGCTTATGAGACCTGGAAAACCGTTCGTGTTCACCAACTCTATGACCGGTGAACATATCGACAAACTTCTGGAGCTTCTTGACAAGATGGCTCTCTTCGACAAAGCCCCGCAGCATCAGTAATCATTACGTACACGCTAAAAATACAAATGCCATGGCATCCACACGATATATCACCAGAGTACCGGATGTAGACTTCTCCCATGCGCCGGAGATGGCTCCTTACCTTGACGAGCCGCTCGCCATGTATGTGGGAGCTCCCGGCAAGAAAGGCTTTCTAAGTCTCGGGTTCGAGCTCGACAAGGATGGCAAGTCTATTCTTCGCCACCTTGACCGTCGCGTGCCCATTGTGGTACAGCAGGAACTCTATTTCGACGAGAAGCTCCCCGGAATGCCTTGTGTCTACATCCTGTCGTCGGGCGGACAGTATATAGAAGGCGACAGATACCAGCAGGACATATCAGTGGGCAAGGATGCCATGGCGTTTGTATCTTCAGGCGCCGGCACCAAGATTGCTCCCATGAGGCACAATTATGCCGGCATGATACAGAATATTGTGCTGGAGGAAAACGCATATCTGGAATTTCTTCCCGAACCGACATTCCCCTGTGCGCATACACGCTACATATGCGACACGCGTATGATAATACACCCGACAGCCACCGTGGCATACGCCGAGATATATATGGGAGGCAGGAAATACCATAACAACGAACTTTTCCAGTTCGACATCCTGTCGGTATGCACACATGGTGAACGTCCGACAGGCGAACAGCTGTTCCGGGAGAAGTTCATCATCTCGCCCGACCTGTGCCGTCTTCGCGACATCGGCATCATGGGCAATTACGATGTTTTCGCCAATGTCGTGGTATGCACGCCTGAAGATACTGCCCGTAAGATTTATGACGCCATAGAGCCCTACATTGACCGCGAACGTCACTTAGCCGCCGGCATAACACACCTCCCCAACGGTGCCGGACTTCTTTTCAAGGTGCTCGGCGTGGAGGCGGGACCAGTCAAGAAATCTGTGCGCGAATTCTGCTCTAAAGTCCGTCAGGCCGTTAAGGGGGTGCCTATTCCTGAGGAATTCCCCTGGCGTTAAGAAACTGTTTAAATTTATGAGCCAATGATTTTGAGATGATTTTTGTGGGATTTCCGCAAGTTGAGGAGGGAGCGATGCGGGCATCGTGACCGACGAAACCTGGCGGAAAGCACCAAAAAGATTCTTAAAAGCATGTCTTCATAAGTATAATAAAAATTTACACATAAATTTAAACAGTTTATAAGATTGATTCATATTTTTATATACCAGATTATGAATGGTAATACAGATAATACGGTAAAGGTAGGGAATGTCACTACCGGCCGACTGTGGGAGAAGTTTCCGGCACCGGTAAGAATATCAATACTGTCGTTTTTCCGCGGCATAGGCCAGGTGATGTTCCAGTGCAACGCCTGGACGGGGCTGCTGTTTCTGGCAGGCATATTCTGGGGAGCCTATTCCGAGGGTAACGGCCTTGTAGCCTGGGGTGCGGTAGCTGGAACGGCCGCATCCACGCTGGCGGGTTATATCACGCGCAACCGTGGTTGTGCCGTAATCGATGGAGAGCAGGGACTCTGGGGGTTCAACGGCTGTCTGGTGGGTTGCGCCTTCCCG
>CABUTY010000105.1 GCA_902494595.1 uncultured Porphyromonadaceae bacterium
GCGGGGTTCGATAGAAGAAATCCATCCCAAAACCTTAATAAATCTTGCCATAAAAATTAGTTTAGACAACTTCATATTATTTCTCCATCGATATCCTTCAGGAAGCTTCCCAGCAGAGGGTTGTTCTGAACCACGTCTCTGAGAAAATCCGCGGGATTATGCTTCGGTTCGTTACGGGAGGCCGAAGTGTCGATACTGACATTTATAGTAACGAAATCATTGCGCAGAATGTTTCTGACCTCCGTGAGCAGGTCTGGGAGCGACATCTCGAGAGCCTGAAGCTGAGCGGCGTGCATCACCTGCATGTGCAGACTGATATCGCCTGTTCGGCTTATTTTCGCGCTTCGCATAGCATCGGCAAGATTGTGCTGGTCGGCATGTCTGGCGGCCAGCTCGTTCCACGCAGCTGCGAATTGTTCGTCGGTAAACGGCTCGGAACGTTCCGGATCGGCTTCGACATCCCCGTCAACATCGCTGATGGAGAAAGTGGCCGTTCTTGCCTTACGGTTCCTTGTGTGTGCCGGCGATTCGACGGGAGTCTTTATTTCCAGGCTTTCTTTGTGAGCTGCAGGCATTGCCGGCGTCTGTTGCGGCTCGGCGCCCGGGGGTATGGTGGTTGCCGGAGGTATTGAGGTTGCCGGTTTTTCCTCTGTGGACACCTTTTGAGGTTGCGCCACCAGCTCGCGCAACGGTGCTTTCCGCAGAGGATTGTCAAAAGGGGCCGGAGCCGGATTGAGGAGCTGACAGAGCCTGATGAGCGTCAGCTCCACGAGGAGCTGTTTGTTGGTGGTGGTGCGGTATCGGTAATCGCAGTCGTTGAGGAGCCCCATGGCGGTGTAATACCATGGTAGCGGCAGCTGAGAGGCCTGGGCGGTAAGCTGCTCGGCCACGTCGGCCGGAACTTCGAGCAGGTCGCGGGTGCGCTTGTCGGCGGCCACCATCAGGTCGCGAACATGCTGCGCCAGACTGTTCACAAACACCAGCGAGTCGAAACCATTGTCGCGGATATGCGAATATAGCAGCAACGCATCTGCCACATCCCCGGTGCGGAAATCATTGACGAGCTTGAAGAAATAGTCGTAATCGAGCACATTCAGATTTTCGATCACGGCCTGGTACGTGAGATTGTTGTTACATGAGGCGGCCACCTGGTCAAAGATACTCAGGGCATCCCTCATGGCCCCGTCGGCTTTCCTGGCAATCACCCCCAGCGCCTTGGGCTCGGCGGCAATACCCTCCTCCCGGGCCACATACCCCAGATGCTCCACGATGTCGTCAACGGTGATGCGTTTGAAGTCGTATATCTGGCAACGGCTCAGAATGGTGGGAATCACCTTGTGCTTCTCGGTGGTTGCCAATATGAAAATGGCATATGCCGGAGGCTCTTCGAGAGTCTTGAGAAACGCGTTGAAAGCGGCCGACGAGAGCATGTGCACCTCGTCGATGATGAATATCCGGTACTTTCCGAGCTGAGGAGGCACATTGACCTGCTGAGTTATCTCGCGGATATTCTCCACACCGTTGTTGGAGGCGGCGTCAAGTTCCACGATATTGAAGGAATTACCTGAATCGATTGCCTTGCACGACTCGCAGCAACCGCAAGCCTCGCCGTCGACAGGGTTGAGGCAATTCACGGCTTTTGCGAAGATACGTGCGCAACTTGTCTTGCCCACGCCCCTGGGGCCGCAGAAAAGATAAGCCTGGGCCAGACGTCCCGTGGCCACCGAGTTGCGCAGCGTGGCCGTCAACTCCTTCTGTCCCACGACACTTCGGAAACTCGACGGCCGGTACTTGCGCGCGCTCACTATATAATTGTCACTCATTATCCTATATTAGAGTGTGGTTACTTTTAACACTAATTTTTATTGAACCACAAATATACAACAAATACATAACACGGCCAACAGTGGGGAATGCGTTTGGCTAAAAATGGGTCATTGACGGGTTAATAATAATTATTCAATGTTAAATATAGTTAAATATTAATGTTATGGGGCACAAACGCCGGTCTACGAAGGGCTTTGTACGTAAAATGCGCGATAAAAGTATTATCTTTGCAGATGATTTCCGGAGGGGACGCAAGTCTCCTTCGTTTTTTATACCGCAGCCGTGCCCCGGCGGCATGGGCTGCACATATTGTATAGCATACCGATACTATGGATACCCGGGCATTGACAGAGCTGATAGAGAAAGAGCTTACCGGCAGCGAGTATTACCTGATAGGAGTGAGCTCGGAGCCGGGCGACCGCTACGTTGTGGAGATTGACAGCGACGAAGGAGTGGACATCGATTTCTGTGCCGAGCTGTCGCGGAAGATAGAGGAAGCGTTTCCTCGCGACAACGATTCCGACGACTACGAGCTTGAGGTAGGGTCGGCGGGACTTACGGCACCTTTCAAGGTAAAGCGTCAGTATCTCAAGAACATCGGTCAGGATGTGGAAGTGCTCACCAACGACGGGCGCAAGCTTCACGCCATCCTCAGAGAGGCCGGCGACAACGACTTCACCGTGGAATACCTCGTAAAGGAGAAGCCCGAAGGAGCCAAGCGTCCCGTAGAGGTGGCTCGCCGCGAGTCGTTCCCCTATGACGCCGTAAAATCGGTTTGCGTGGATTTGAAGTTTTAACACGGAGCATGGCTCCACAAAATATCATACGATAGCCTTATGGCAAAGAAAGCAGAGACTGTGAATATGGTCGACCGGTTCGCCGAGTTCAAAGAGCTCAAGAACATCGACAAGACCACGATGATATCGGTTCTGGAAGAATCGTTCCGCAACGTGCTGGCAAAGATGTTCGGGTCGGACGAGAATTTCGATGTGATCATGAACCCGGACAAGGGCGACTGCGAGATTTACCAGAACCTGGAGGTAGTGCCCGACGACAAGGTCGACAACAAGGATCTTCAGATCGGGCTTAGCGATGCGCGGGAGATTGACCCCGAGGCGGAGCTGGGCGAGGAAGTGGTCAAGCAGATTTACTTCCAGGACTTCGGTCGCCGCGCCATACTCAACCTGCGCCAGACCCTGCAGTCGAAGATTCTCGACCTTCAGAAAGAAGCCATTTACAATAAATTCAAGGACCTGGAGGGAGAGCTTATCACCGGCGAGGTGCATCAGATATGGAAGCGCGAGATGCTTCTGCTCGACGAAGAGCAGAACGAGCTTATCATGCCGAAGGAAGAGCAGATTCCCGGCGACTTCTTCCACAAGGGGGATATGGTGCGTGCCATCGTAAAGCGCGTGGACAATACCAACAACAATCCCAAGGTTATAGTGAGCCGCACCGACGAGCGTTTTCTGCGTCGTCTCTTCGAGCAGGAGGTTCCGGAGGTCAACGACGGTCTGATTACTATCAAGGATGTGGCCCGCAAGCCTGGCGAGCGCGCCAAGATAGCGGTGGAGAGCTACGACGACCGCATCGACCCGGTAGGAGCCTGCGTGGGCATCAAGGGAAGCCGCATCCACGGCATAGTCCGTGAGCTGCGCAACGAGAATATCGACGTGATAAGCTACACGTCCAATCCCCAGCTGTATGTGCAGCGCGCCCTCAGCCCCGCTAAAATCAGCAGCATACGTCTCGACGAAGAGGAGAAGAAGGCTGAGGTGTTCCTGCGTCCCGAGGAGGTAAGCCTCGCCATCGGCAAGGGAGGCCTCAACATACGTCTGGCCACGATGCTTACCGGTTACGCCATCGACGTATACCGCGATATCGAGGAAGGAGAGGAGGACATCTATCTCGACGAATTCCGCGACGAGATTGACGACTGGGTCATCGAGGCTCTGAAGAACCTGGGTCTCGGCACAGCCAAAGCCGTGCTCAACGCACCCCGCGAGGTGCTCGACCAGGCTGACCTCGAGGATTCTACCCTCGACCAGGTGATCAGCGTGCTCAAAGCCGAGTTCGAGGACTGACACCCCTTCCACCGCGAGATTATTACGGGCAGCACGCCATAATGAAGTTGTTTCGACTAATTTACGCTTAATAATAAATCATTAAAAAGGTTACACCTTATGGCAATATTTATCAATATTTCGGGTATCTTCGGCCGCTTTAATCGGGACCAACCGAGAGGTTGCTCCCTCATAAACCGGTCAAATCTGCTCCAGAATATTAATAAATCTTACCATAAAAATTAGCCGATACAACTTCAATTTTAAAAGTCTAACACAGCATATGCGCACAAAGATAAGTAAAGTAGCCAAAGATCTCAATGTAGGGGTCAACACGGCAGTTGAGTTTCTACGGAAACACAACATCGAAGTCGCGGCCGGCAATCTCCTGAATGCCCGCATCGACGCCGAAGCCGTCGCACTCCTCACCAAGGAATTCAGCAAGGACAAGGATGCCAAAGCTGTAGCCGAACAAATCATCAATACCCGTCGCGAGGAGAAGAAAGACCGGGAAGAAGACCGCGAGAAGAAGCGGGAGGAGCGCAAGGAGCGTGCACAGAAGAGCCAGGAGTCCGAGGGGACGCCGAGGCTTGCCGGCCCACGCATCTTAGGAACCATCGACCTTGAACATCCGCGTGCCGCTGTAACACCCGACAAGGAAGCCCCGAAAGCCGAAGCGCCGAAAACAGAGAAACCCCTCGCCGAGGCTCCCAAGGCGGAGGCTCCCGGCGCTGGCGCCTCCGCTCCCGCGAGCGAGGCTCCAAAGGCTGTGACTCCCGAGCCTGAAAAGCCAAAGGTGGAAAAGGCCGAAGCCAAGACCCCCGAAGCCGAGACTCAAAAGATGGAGAAAACTGACGCCGTCAAGCCCAAAGCCACGGCTACCGAGGCAGAGACCCGGACGCCGAAGCCGGCATCAACAACCCAAACCACGGAAAAACCTGAGATGAAGCCATCGACGCCAGAATCATCCGAGACACCCAAGACGGAAGAGGCTGTCACCTCTTTCCGCGCCACCACACCTGAAATGCCAGGTCTCAAGGTAGTGGGCAAGATTGACCTGTCGGCCATCAACTCGGCCACCAGACCTAAGAAGAAGAGCCGTTCCGAGCGCAAACGCAAACGCATAGGCAAGGAAAAGGTGGATGTGGAGAAAGCCTCGCAGCAGCCAGGCTTCGGGCAGGACAAGCGTCCGCAGCGACCCGACCAGCCACGAGCCGCCGGCCAGAACCAGGGAGGCTCCTCACGGCGCCGCCGTGGCGGCGGTGGCGGAAATCCCCAGAACCGCGCAAACGCCAAACAGGAGGTGAGCGCCGAAGACGTTCAGAAGCAGGTAAAGGAGACGCTGGCACGCCTCACCAACAAAACCACCAAGAAGGCGGTGAAATTCCGCAAGGAGCGCCGCGAAGAGATGCACAACCGCGAGCTGGCCAACGCCGAACGCGAGGCTGCCGAAAGCAAGGTGCTCAAAATCACCGAGTTCGTCACCGCCAACGACCTCGCCAGCCTTATGGACATACCCGTCAACAAGGTTATCGCCACCTGTATGAATCTCGGCGTTATGGTATCCATCAACCAGCGTCTGGATGCCGAGACAATCAATATCGTGGCCGAGGAATTCGGCTATGAGACGGAGTTTGTGTCGGCCGACGTGACGGAGGCCATAGAGAATCCCGAGGACAAGGAAGAAGACCTGGAGAGCCGTCCGCCCATCGTGACGGTGATGGGACATGTGGACCATGGCAAGACATCGCTCCTCGACTATATCCGCAAGGCCAACGTGATAGCCGGCGAGGCCGGCGGCATCACGCAGCAC
>CABUTY010000106.1 GCA_902494595.1 uncultured Porphyromonadaceae bacterium
GTTGGGTCGCCTTCGCTCCCCGAGCCCTGCGGGGTTCGATAGAAGAAATCCATCCCAAAACCTTCAGCTCGGCGACCGAACGGGAGCCAATCTTAATAAATCTTGCCATAAAAATTAGTATAGACAACTTCAATGCGTAATAATTTTCATGACTTACTTAAATTGAAATGGAATCTTACCTGCGGCATTGGAAAGATGCCGCAGGCATCATCTCCATCATCTCTCTAAAAATTTTATGCCAAAAACATCGATAAATAATGAGACGTCTTCCCGTATATCTTCTTATAGACACCTCCGGCTCAATGCGTGGAGAGCCTATTGAATCGGTAAAGGTAGGTCTTGAGGCTATGGTTTCGAGCCTTCGCCAGGACCCTTTTGCACTGGAGTCCGTCAACATAAGCATAATCACCTATGACCGTGAAGTGAAGCAGATACTTCCTCTCACGCCCCTTGACGAGCTGCAACTTCCCGAAATCACGACTCCGGAAAGCGGGCCGACTCATACCGGGCTGGCATTAAAAATGCTTTGTGAGAAAATTGACCAGGAAGTGCGACTCTGCACTCCCGATCAGAAAGGTGACTGGATGCCGCTGCTGTTCCTTATGACCGATGGGAAGCCGTCGGACAGCCAGCTCTATAAAGAAATGATTCCGGAGGTTAAGAAACGCCATTTTGCGAGCATAATAGCCTGTGCTGCCGGAATGAGTGCAAAAACAGAACCTCTGAAAGAACTGACGAATGAGGTTTATTCTCTCGATACGGTTGACAGCACTGCTTTCAAAAAATTCTTCAAATGGGTATCCGACTCGATTGGCGTAGGTAATCGCAGCATTGGTGCTACGGAGGAACTCGTACTTCCTCCTCCTCCCGCCGAAGTGAACGTAATCATTTAATCCACCGGAATAATGAACTGTAAACTTGTAGGTCAATTTATCCAACATCTGGAGGTGACATTGTCGCCCGGTGAGGATTTCTATGCAGAAAAGGGTTCTGTAATCTATCTCGAGGCCGGGATAGAGAAGGAACTTAGCTTCAACGGTTCCGGTCTCGGCCGAATCCTCGGAGCAAAACTTTCAGGTGAATCCTTGTTTATCCTGCGACTCTACAATGTCTCCAACATGCCTCGTAAAGTCGTAATCGGCAGTCGTTTCGGCTTGCTTCCGGTAAAGATCAACGGTGAGACTATGATATGCCATCGGGGTGTTTATGTCTGTTCCAACAACCGCGTCAACGTCACGACCAAGTTGTCGATTGCCGGACTTACCGGCGGCATGGGCCTCCTCTTACAAAAGATTCAGGGCAGTTCGACCGTTTTTCTTGACACAAAAGGGACTCCCATCATAATCAATCTTCAATATGGTGAAACTGTTGAAGTGGATGAAGACCATATTATTGCGCTGCTCAATATCTCGGAGAATCAGATGCAGTCCAACTGGTCGCTCGGCAATCTGTTGGGCGGTGAAGGTCTCAGCATGATGCGTGTCACAGGTCCCGGAACGCTATATCTGTCACCAAGTAAATTTATGCCTCCGGTAGTACAATAATCATTTGCTCATGGGAATATTCGATTCTATGTTCCGGAAGAAGTCCCGGAAGTCAGAAAACGCTAAGGAAGAGGCAGTGCCTGCGCCCAAGGCAAAAGCTGCCAATGTCCAGAGTGCGTACGTGCCTCCGGCAGACTCGACCCAGCAGGACGTATTGGCATATCTGTCGGGAAATCCCCAAGGCATTACTTTCGTACACGGCAAAGCCGGATGTGGGAAAACATATCTCATCAGGCAGTTGGAGCGTGCCGACTCCGCCTGCCAGGTACTGACCCCTACCAACCTCTCCGCATCGCTGTACATGAGGGCACAGACCATACATTCATTCTTCTGGAGGGCATTCGACAAGCTGGAGGAAGGGTATATGAACCCTGCCAATCTCACGCCCGCCAAGGCTCAAAGCATGACGCATGTGCTTTCGGAGGTGTCAATGATTGTGATTGACGAAATTTCAATGGTGCGGTCCGACACCTTCGAGATGATGGACCGTATATGCCGTATGGCCATGGGTGTCAACCTCCCTTTCGGAGGGATTCCCGTGGTGGTGGTGGGCGACCTCTTCCAGCTCCCTCCTATTGTTGCCGACAATGCCATTCATGATTATCTTCTCAACGAATATGGAGGAATTTATTTCTTTGACAGTCATGTGGTTAAAAACAACATATCCGGCATAAAGCTGTTTGAACTCACAAAATCCTACCGTCAGCAGAATGACCCCCGGTTTGTGGCGATTCTCGATGCTTTCCGCGTGCCGCTGACCGCCGATAAGAAAATAGCGCTTCTTGAAGAACTCAACACGCGTGTAGTCACATCTCTGCCCGATGATGCCGTGTACATCGCTTCCTCAAATATGGAGGTAAACAGAATCAATACCGAGCATCTTGACAATCTGCCGGGTCAGCTCCAGTCAGTCGAAGCTCAATACAAGGTCAGGTTACGCAACTTCCGTCCCGACACAGAGCCGACACATGTGGAACTCACACACAGCGAGCTTCCAAGCGAAGACGATATAGAGCCGGTGGTCCTTCCCTCGCAATACGACGGCATCCTTAATTTCAAGACAGGGGCCCGCGTGATGCTCACAAAAAGCAGCAAACGGTTTAAGTATAACAACGGTGACATCGGCACTGTCGTGGATTTCAACGGCTCATATTTCACCATAGCGCTCGACAACGGGGAAACCATAATGTGCCCCAATCCCAAGGACCAATATGGATATTCGCAGATTACGGAATATCGATATGAGATGGAGTACAATGCGAAGAACCACAGACTTGTCCGTAAGTCTCCCTTCCTTCAGCGTACCACCCAGTTTCCCGTAAAACTGGCGTATGCCTTCACGATACACAAATCGCAGGGACAGACTTACGACAAGGTAATCCTCGATTTGAACAGTCATATCTTTGCCCCGGGTCAGCTTTATGTGGCTCTGAGCCGTGCGAAAACTTTGGGCGGCCTCTTCCTGACAAAGAAAATAACATACAGCGACATCATTTCAGATGAGTCGATATTTCTGTTTCTCAATAAAATCAGGCTGGCTAACGGAGCGCAGCCGGCATCTCCGGCTCCCTCCACACAAAGCCAGGCCTCTCCACAACAGATTATCGATAATCCGAGATGCGACGACTTTATCGGTTTTGTCAAACTGCATGAGCAGAGCGAATCGACCAGAGATTTTCTATGCCATACGCTTGACAGCTACAAATCTGTTTTCGCCTCTGGCCGGAACGACCTGGCCATGGAAGAACTGATAAAAGTGATTGACCTTGTGAACAGCTCATATATCACTGACCGCTATGACAAAATGCTTGTTGGCATGAAGTCGAGACAACCCTCCGAAGAGGATTGCCGCTATAATCTCAATGCAATATTCGAGATATATACCGATGTGGTCAGCTCGCCACGCCAACAGCTGACCACTGACAACAAATACCTTCCCAAAAACTCAAATCAACCCATATATGCGTAGACTACCGATTTATTTCCTCGTAGATGTATCCGAATCTATGGTGGGCACTCCCATCGAACAGGTTCAGGAAGGCATGCGCACGATTATCCAGAATCTCCGCGTCGATCCTTATGCGCTTGAGACCGTGTTTGTCTCGATAATCGTTTTCGCAGGCAAAGCAAAGGTCCTTTCACCTCTCACAGAGCTTTATAAATTCTATCCGCCCATATTCCCCATAGGTGGTGGCACGTCGCTTGGCAAAGGGCTGGAATGCCTGATGGACGATATGGACAAGAACATCCAGAAAACCACACTCGAACAGAAGGGCGACTGGAAACCGATAATCTTCCTCTTCACCGACGGCAATCCTACCGACCAGTTCACATCCGACTTCCGCCGCTGGAACGAAAAATACCGGAAGCATTGCAACCTTGTCGCCGTCTCTATCGGCGATAACGTCAACGTGCTGACGCTGGCTCAGATTACCAACGATATTCTCCTTCTCAAGGATACGGATCCGGAATCGTTCAGCAAATTTTTCAAATGGGTTACGGCATCGATCAAGACAACAAGCATGTCAGTCAGTGAGCAGAACTCCGATGAGATAAAGCTGGCGCCCACCACGGGAATCAATCTGGAGAAGGTTGACCCTCGGGAGCATCCCGGCACTGCGGATGAAAACTTTGCCGTATTGCGCGGACGCTGTCAGACCACAAAGAAAGACTACCTGATAAAATTTGCGCGTCATGCGTGGCATGGCGAAGGCCCGCGCGTGTCCGACGGGGCTTTCTTCAAGCTTGTCGGCGCCTACCCTATTGACAGGGAGGCATATGAGAGCCTTTCCACAGGACAGCAGGCCTCGATCAACACCATGAATCTCATAGGCATGCCGGCATGTCCCTGTTGCGGCAATCAACATGCCGGAGTAGTGTGCGAGTGTGGTAACATCTTCTGCGTGGGAGAGAGCGAGACAAACGAATGTCCATGGTGCGGCCTCCAGGGCACGCTGAGCGAAGGAGGTGCCGGCGGTAAGGATATAACCCGCGGTTTAGGTTAAGGAACGTTATTACCATGGATAGAAAACAACGAATGGCAACACGGAAGAATCAGTCGGCGCCCCGATTGAATGAGTCTGCAAGGGCTCTTGACAAGGCTCTTCGATATGCCGGTGTCTCTTCTGCCGACAAGGAATCGTTCCTCAACTGGGCTATCGGTTCGATGTGGAACACATTCAAAGAAGAACGTATGAATCAACGTATAATGATAGAAAACGAAGTCCGTCAACTTGGGCTTCGCTTCCCGAATGGAACCGTAAAAAAGGAATATTCCTATAGCTTTCAACTGCCGGTCGATAAGATTGATGTTATTGAGCTATCGAGGATAGATGAACTGGGGCTAACTCTTGAAATGGGCAAACCGGGCGAGTTTTTTCTCACCGGCAAACCTCGGAAACCTGGGGATTTCACATTAAAGCTCCGTTACACAACGGTAGATGGAGAACCGGAATCAGAACTGGAGATTCCCATCGCGTTCAACCCTAATCCCCGCGATTTGTGGCGTAACATACCGACAGACAGGGATATCCAATATTATAAGGAAGACAGCTCTACGGCATATCTCAAAGTAGAGGCCGGAGCAGACGGCGCACCCAGAAAAGATGTTGTTGCAGCAAGTCAGCGAGGCCGGAGCCATGCTCTGGAAGGGAAAGCGCGTGACGACCATTTCAGCCTTTTTCACTGTGATGAATCCGACTGGTATATCATCGCCGTGGCTGATGGCGCCGGCAGTGCCAGATATTCCCGCAAGGGTTCGGAGGTGGCTTGTAAGACGGTTGTCAATCACTGCAAAGATCTTCTCCATGACAATCCGGCCTTTGAAGAAGCAATCCGCAGTTTCAACGCGGCACCCGCCGACACCGGCAAACGTTCGGCCCTTACTAACATGGTGCATGAGATTGTTCTCAGGGGTGCAAAGAAAGCCCATGACAGAATCAACGAAGTAGCTAATGGTGAAGAAGGGTTGAAACCCAAGGATTTTGCCACAACACTCATGTTTGCCATTTGTAAGAAATACGACTTTGGTTGGTTTATCGCCTCCTTCTGGGTTGGCGACGGTGCCATGTGCCTGTTTGATGTAAATAACAAGACGGCAAAATTACTTGGCACTCCCGATGAAGGTGA
>CABUTY010000107.1 GCA_902494595.1 uncultured Porphyromonadaceae bacterium
AACTGCACCCGTGTTAGGAACCGCCGTATGCCGAACGGCACGTACGGTGGTGTGAGAGGTCGGTAAACACGAAAGCAGGAGACAAACACCTGCGATTAGTGTTTACCTCCTACTCGATTTTATTTTTGTGAAATAATTGAAAAAAGATTTGGATGTAAAAAAAAAAAATTATACCTTTGCGAATGAAATCCTTGGATGTGAAATAATCTTAAGGAAATGCTCGGTTGATGAGAGGGCATAAGGCGATAGGAAACAAAGCATAAAAACAAAAGAAATAATAACCAAAATTTTCCATTATGAAGAAAATTTACGCAACGGGCATAGCACTGTTGGCAGGGTTGAGCGCCATGGCAGCTCCCCAGAGTGCAAGTGTGTCGCAGACGCAGGTTTTGAAATCGGCGACAGTCGAGATGACAGCAGTGGAGGCACCGGCCACCATGACAAAGGCTGATGGCAAAGCCATCACCAGCCTTAGCGAACTCGTGGGTTTCGGAAAGATTGTCGGTGAGGATGTTTCCGGTATCGGCAATACTCTCAACTTCTTCCTTACCGTAAAGGAGAAGAATACAACCACCCTTACTCTTGAGGACTTCATCTTCAGCAATAACGACTGTGATGTAAAGGTTGACATTGCCGCCGGCACCGTCACCTTCAAGAACCAGACTCCTCTGGGTCAGGTGAATACCAGCGAGGGTTATAAGGCAACTTATCTTTATACCCGGGAGTATCAGGGTCAGGAGGATAACAAACCTGTCACCAAGCCGGTCAATGAGATAGTAGCCACGCTGGATGCCGACAACAATATAGTTTTCCCTGCAGGAACGGCCGTAATGGTGGGCTATCCTACGACTGACAACAAGATGTCTTATTTCGCATGTGTGGTAATCGAAAAAATAGAGAAGTGCTCGCTGAACACACCTGCAAGTCTCGACGGTTATCAGAATGTGGGTACCGCCAAGTTCAATGACGGTTGGTTCAATTCGCTGATGGTCAGCGAGGGTCAGTCGGCCATTAACAATAAAGACGTTGTGGTGATGCGTAATCCTGCAAAACCAAACGAACTCGTGATATGCAATCCTTACGGAGATCCCCAGTGGGTAGAACAATTCGGCAGATATGGTGATGGCGTCGGCTATCTTATCGTAGATTACTCATATGAAGATTGCGTCATCGTGGTTCCATTGGTAGAATCAGGTATGGCTTCGGCATATAAGGATGGTACGAAGTGCTACTATTATCTTAATAATCAGGAAGGCATCAACGTTTTCAACGGCTACAGCCAGGAGGATCAGATAATAGATAATGAGATTGTCATGGCTCCTATGTCGAACGTCAAGGGGAATACCATGACTATAGAGAATCTGTATTTCGGTCAGAAAACAGTCGATAACCCTGAAGGAGACAAAGACGAACCTCTCGGCACTTACTGGTGGTCAAATGGCAAGGATTCTGAGGGCAATATAATATGGAGAGATAGAATACCCGCCGTTATCGAGCTTCCCGAAGGCTGGAGACAAGGTGGTGGCGTAGAAGGTGTTTACGTTGACGGTACAGAGGATGTGCGCTACTACAACCTCCAGGGTGTGGAAATCGCAGCTCCTGTAAAGGGTCAGCTCACCATCAAGAAGGAAGGCAACAAGGCCGTTAAGTTCTTCGCTCGCTAAGAATCCTACTTTCACAGATACAGAAAATCCGAACCGCAAGGTTCGGATTTTTTTTAATGCCCGTGAGTAAAATGGCTAAGACCTGTTTTACTGTGTGTCGGCAGTCGCCGGCATGTCCCTATTGCGCCGAGGTGTCTTGAAGCACCTTAATCATAATAATCAGGGGAGCTGGGCTTTGATTTTGGCCAGCTGGGAGGCGGCGTCGGTCAGGGGTACGGATGTCTTGAAGAAGTCGGTGACCGTTGCCCCTGGGATGATGTGGGCCTTGATCTCTTCTGCCGACGGTGTGGAGGGTAACTTGGCGTATTCGTCGAAAGTCCAGGAGGTGAACACCGAATTGGCGCCGAGTCCCTGGTTGTTGAGCCACCATCCGTTGACGAGATATGTCGGCACGGATCGGGAAGAGATGTCGGAGGGAGCAGGGAAGTAAAGTAGCCGGCCGTCCGAGCCGAGGGTCACGGCAACTTTGTCGGCGTATGCCCCCGACATCTTGAAAGCCGTGGCTTTAGGTATGAAGGTTGTAGACTCTACAACCACAGGCTGCTCCGGCTCCGGCGTAATGGCGGGGCTCTCTCCGGTAGCCTTATGGCTTGTGCAGCCTATCGCTGCCAATGCTATCCCTGATATCAGCAATGTCTTTTTCATGTCTGTTCGTTTTTTATCTGCTAAGTTAACGTCTTTTCGGCAAACCTCCAAACATCATAAGAACAAAGGACGCAGACAGGTGTTTGGAATTAAAAAAGGAAGATATGAAAAGCATTCCAAACATTACAAAGATGATATTTCCTGTGGCACTGATAATAGGCGGATGGATGCCGTCGGATGCCTGCACGCGCGTGTTGTACAAAGGTCTTGATTCGCTGTATGTTGTGGCGAGGTCGCTCGACTGGAAGACGCCTATACCAACCAATCTGTATGTCTATTCTCCTGGGATAGAGAAGGTGTCGAGCGACAAACCCAACGCCATACGGTGGAAATCGAAATATGGTGCTGTCTACGCCGTAGGCTATGACGGGGGCATCACCGAGGGGATGAACGAGAAAGGACTTGTGGTCAACGGCCTGTTCTGCAAGACTGCCGTCTACGAGAAGAAGAATATAGACACCGCGAAGCCCTACATGTCGCTGTCGGTGTTTGTGGCATGGCTTCTCGACAACTGTACCACGGTAGACGATGTTGTGGCGATGCTCAAGCCTCATGATTTCCGAATACAAGGGGCGGAGTTCGACGGAGGCACCGTGTCGACGCTGCATTGGGGAGTGACTGATGCCACAGGCAAGAGCATGGTGTTCGAATTTACCGACGGTGAGATAAGGTATTACGATATGGGTGATTACCGGGCAATGACCAACGATCCGGAATGGCCGGCCATGAAAGCCATTCTTGACTATTGGGAGAAGATTGGAGGTAGGAACATGCTCCCGGGTACGGTAAGCAGTCCCGACCGTTGCGTGCGTGCCAACTACTTCGCGCATCATGTCAAGGAGGAGGCCGAAGGGAGTATGGGTGTGGCCATAGCTCGGAGTATACTTATGAATACCAGCGTGCCTTATACCTACATGATAGAGGGAGAGCCTAACCTCAGCTCCACGCAATGGCGCAGCTATGCCGACCTGCGCGACCTCAGATATTATTTCGATATAGTGACCAATGCGGGCATATATTATATCGACATGAAGAAGATTGATATGAGCCGTGGAAGGATATATAAACTCGACACGTCGAAACACCAGGAGTTTGCCGGCTGTGCAAACGGACTGCTGGAGCGGTCGAAGGGCTTTAAGCCTATGTATTGATTTTTTTGAGGGTGGGTCCTAAAGGCGCATCTGCGGCACCGTAGGAACCACTCGGAGTCGGTCACATACTAAAGTATGCTCCCTCCTCCTCGGAACCCTACGGCACCACAGCTGCATCCTTTATGACCGCACCCTCTTTAAAGACGGTTTATCATAGCAGGTTTGTCAGAATATGATTTTTTCTGCTTTGGAGCCGGAGATGCGGATGTATGTGCGGCCTTTCTGTGGGCTGGCGATGGGGAGACCCTGCATATTGAAGTAGAGAGTCGGGGCGTCGTCAGCGGGGAGAAGGGTCACGCCGCTTCCCGCCTTGGGATTTACCGCGGTGAAGGATATCTTGCCGTCGCCGGCTTCCGTGATGCCAGACAGACTTGCGCCCGTAGCCTTGTTGCTCCAGCCGGTGAAGCTGCAGGACGTCACATTCATGGCGCCGGGATATGTCCATGAGCTCATATTCTTGTCGGAAGCGTTGGAAACGGCCTCCACTATATCTACATACTGATGATACGGGTCGTTGTTGACAATATTGTAGTCGAACACCTGCCGGTTGTAGTCGACATGCCATATGAGCAGACCATGGCCCGGGATATAGCGGTCCCAGCCCGATTTCTGCCGGTTTTCGCAGATAAAGAACTCATTCTCTTTATCGGTGGCCACTATGAAGGCTTTGTTTGTCTCTGGTGTCGGCGCCATGTTGAGAACATCGGCATTGGGGAGCACATGAGGGGAGCACCACCCCAGGGCGTAACGTTCATATGCCGAATAATTGGGCGGCGTACGGCCATTGTTGTTGTAGGGACCATAGTCCATCACTGAATATTCTCCCGGAGTAAGAGAACTGGTGTAGGAGGTGGGATACAGATCCGGGAGTCCCATCACATGGCTGAACTCATGGGTAAATGTTCCTATTCCGTCGGGAGCCTTGGTATAATAATCCACCTCGTTGGAACAGCCGTATGATGATATCGCCACACCGTCAAGAGTAAGGCTTTTGCCCGCTTCATCGAGAGAGAAGGAGTGCGGCCATATGGTATTGGCGATATCGCTGTCGGCCTCGCCAAAGCCGGCATAAAAGATATATACGTTGTCGACCACCCCGTCATTATTGCGGTCATACTCCCGGAAGTCGATGATGTCGTCAAGGGCCTTGCAGGCCTCCATCACCATCTCTTCTGGTCTGAGGTCGTCATCGTAAAAGTCGTTGCCGCCGTAATAGCTCATGTTGCGGCTCAGCTTTACGGGGCCGAAGAGGTCGAAGGAAGGTATGAACTGAGAATTGCCGTCGGCATCGCGGGAGTTGTCGAGAAACCACCTGCGGCACGACCCTGTAGCGCCGAGAGCCGTGAACCTGTCGGAGTTGAGCATCTCCGTGAAATAGTCGTGGGCGGTATATCCATCCTTGATTTTGGGATACTTGTATGCCGATCCGCATTTGTCGCCGAATGTCACGTCCTGGAACTCCACCAGAATCACGAGAGCCTTCTGCTCGCCGTTGAGGGGAAATGTGGCCGTGGAGAACAACCCGACGTTGCGGTCGTTGCCGGCACGAGTCATGGCAGTGGCGGGGCGGCGGGTTTTACGGCTGTTGTCGCGGCGCAGGCCGAGGACTTTCTGAATATCCTCCGCAGAGGGTGCCATGCCGACAGCGGCGGCACGGGTGGGGGAGACTGTCACCCCTGTGGATTCGAGACGGCCATCGTCAAGAATACGCGCATACTCAAATCCCCGGCTTTCGTTCCATAGCATAGGATGGCCGTCGGCCGAGAGAGTGAGGTGGGCGCGCTCATCGCCGATACGGCGTATCTGAATCTCCGAGCCGTCGGGCTGACGAGCCGTGATGAAGCCCGGTTTCGCCGGTATTCCGTAGGCGGCGGTGGCACCAGCCAATGCCATGGTTATCAGTAAAATAAGTTTTTTCATCTGATTTTTGAGGTAAAGAAGTTGTTTAAACTAATTTTATGGCAAGATTTATTAAGATTTTGGGATGGATTTCTTCTGTCGAACCCCGCAGGGCTCGGGGAGCGAAGGCGACCCAACAGGCAGCGACCTCTCGGTCGGTGCCGATGAGAGAGGAGAAATACGCCCAAAAGATTGAT
>CABUTY010000108.1 GCA_902494595.1 uncultured Porphyromonadaceae bacterium
AATTTCTGATAGTCGATGATACGGCATACAGGGGGTTCGGCCGTGGGAGAAATCTCCACGAGGTCGAGCTCCTGCGAGCGGGCTATCTTGAGAGCCTGAGCTATGGGATAGATACCCTGCTCCACGTTGTCGCCAACGAGCCGCACTTCGCGTGCGCGGATGCGTTCGTTGGTCTGATAGGGGTCATTGCGACGGTCGTCGCGGTTGGGCCTCTGGCCCGGCCGTGGCCGTGGCCCGGCTCCCATCGGACGCCGCGGCCCCGTAAATTGAGGTTTTTTCTCCATTAAAGGGTATTGGTGAAGTGTTGCTTCATTGTTTTGTAAACGCCTCTACCTCGTCGTTTATTATTTTGGCGAAATCGGCTATCGACATGACGCCCTTGTCGCCTTCGCCGCGTTTGCGCACGGCTACCGTGCCGTCGGCCTGCTCTTTTTCGCCCACGACAAGGAGGTAGGGCACCTTCTTGAGTTCGTTGTCACGGATTTTGCGGCCGATTTTCTCGTTGCGGTCGTCAACTTCGGCGCGGACACCGGCCTCGTCAAGCATGTCGGCAACCTTCCGGGCATAGTCGTTGAACTTCTCAGATATGGGGAGAATCACGCACTGTGTGGGTATAAGCCAGAGTGGCAGGTTCCCGGCGGTATGTTCGAGGAGGACGGCCACGAAGCGTTCCATCGAGCCGAAGGGTGCGCGGTGAATCATCACCGGACGGTGCTTCTGGTTGTCGGCGCCCGTGAATGTGAGGTCGAAGCGTTCGGGAAGGTTGTAGTCAACCTGAATGGTGCCGAGCTGCCATTTGCGGCCTATCGCGTCGCGGACCATGAAGTCGAGCTTGGGTCCGTAGAAGGCTGCCTCGCCTTCCACCTGCGTGGCCTTGAGACCCTTCTCCGCACATGCGTCGATGATGGCCTGCTCGGCAAGATGCCAGTTCTCGTCGCTGCCGATGTATTTGGTCTTGTTCTTCGGGTCGCGAAGAGAAATCTGCGCCTCGTAGTTCTGGAAATCAAGAGCCTTGAAGATATAAAGGATTATATCCATCACCTTGAGGAACTCTCCCTTGATCTGGTCGGGAGCACAGAAGAGATGGGCGTCGTCCTGCGTGAATCCGCGCACACGGGTCAGACCGTGGAGCTCGCCGCTCTGCTCATAGCGGTAAACGGTACCGAACTCTGCAAAGCGCAGCGGGAGGTCACGGTAAGACCTCGGCGACGTCTTGTAGATTTCGCAGTGGTGTGGGCAGTTCATCGGCTTGAGCATATACTCCTCACCCTCCTGAGGTGTGTGGATTGGCTGGAAAGAATCCTTGCCGTATTTTGCCCAGTGTCCGGAGGTTACGTAGAGAGCCTTGTTGCCGATATGGGGCGTGATTACCTGCAGGTAACCATATTTTTTCTGTATTTTGCGGAGGAACTGTTCGAGGCGGTCGCGGAGAGCGGCGCCTTTTGGCAGCCACAGGGGAAGACCCTGTCCGACAGTGGGAGAGAAGGCGAAGAGTTCCATGTCACGGCCGAGCACGCGGTGGTCGCGCTTCTTGGCCTCTTCGAGGAGCGCCAGATATTCATCGAGCATCTTCTTCTTGGGGAAAGTGATGCCGTAGACTCTGACGAGCTGGTTTCGTTTCTCGTCGCCGCGCCAGTAAGCGCCGGCCAGCGACATTACCTTGGCCGCCTTTATGGGGGCGGTGGTAGGTATGTGCGGTCCGCGGCAGAGGTCGGTGAAGTTGCCCTGGGTATAGGTGGTGATATGTCCATCCTCAAGCTCGCTGATGAGCTCGCATTTATATTCCTCGCCACGGTCGCCGAACATCTTGAGGGCGTCGGCTTTGGATATGTCGCGGCGTACTATGGCCTCCTTGCGCTGTGCCAGCTCGAGCATCTTCTTCTCGATTTTGGCGAAGTCGGCGTCGGTAATCTTGTGTTCGCCCGAGTCTATGTCGTAATAGAAACCGTTTTCAATGGCGGGGCCAATGCCGAATTTCACGCCGGGGTAGAGCTCCTGGAGAGCTTCAGCCAGAAGATGTGCGGAGCTGTGCCAGAAGGCATGCTTTCCCTCGGGGTCGTCCCATTTGAAGAGCTCTATGCGTGCATCCTCGGCCACGGGGCGCGTGAGGTCCCATTCCTGACCGTTGATTTTCGATGCCAGCACGTCGGCGGCAAACCGCGGACTGATGCTCTCTGCTATCTGCAGCGGGGTTGTCCCCTCGTTATATTCCCTGACACTGCCGTCGGGAAATGTTATCTTTATCATTGATTTTCAGATATATACATTGACATAAAGGCGTCGCCCCATAGCGGGGGATGCCTATCAGCCCGCAAAGTTAACAAAAATTCTTTGAAACACCAAGCTTTTGTCAATAAGTGCACGCGGGTTGTTACTCATCGTCATCGTCATCGTCTTCCCAGTCGAGGAAGAAGGTGTCGGCGTAACCGGTGTCGTCGCGGAACTCGGATAGTTTTCGTCCCTCCCGTTTTGTGGGGCGGCCGAGGCCTTTGCGGCGGTCCACGAAGCCGCTGATGCGAGTCATCTCAAGCAGTTCGTACTGCGACGGGGCAGTGATGTTCTCGAGATATTCCGGCACGAGCCGTGCGCCGAGGCGGTTGTTTGACAGCCGGAGCACCCGGAACGTGTAGGTCACAGGCGGTTTTCTGACGTCGACGGTATCGCCGACCTTGATGGTGCGCGAGGGTTTCACTGTATTGCCGCCGATGGTGACGCGTCCTTTCTTGCACGCCTCTGTGGCTATGGTGCGCGTCTTGAACACCCGCATCGCCCACAGCCATTTGTCGATTCTTTCTTCTGCGTCCATTATCTGTCGGTGGTTCGTCGGAGGGTCAGTACCTGTTTGCCCGACTCGTTGAAGAGAATCACTTCCGAGGGACTTATGGGTTTGGCGGCGGCTGCCTCTTCGAGAGCCACCACCAGAGCTGTCTCATAGTTGGGTTGCGGACAGGCCAAACGCGTCAGGGCTATCGCGCTGAACGAAATGCTGTTGGCCTGTTCCATGTTTATGTCCATAGATCCGTTGAGGACATTGCAGCCGGTGTTGCCGTGGATTTTGCCCTCGTCTACGTCGATTACCAGCTTCATGTCGGGCACATCCACAGGTTTCCCCTCAATAGCGGCCACGCTCCACGTGCCGTTGAGGAAGTCGAAGTTCTGGTGCATCAGCGTCATTACGCGCCGGTGGGCCGAGTCATAGAAGTAGAGATAATAGTCGGAGTCGGCTACCGACCATGAGTAGTATCTTGTGGCATCGAGAGCCACGTTGATTTCGCTGTCGGTGATTCCGGGTAGCGCACAGGCCATCATGGTCGTGGCCACCTTCTCGAAACGGAGGGTGGAGTCGGCGGGATTATACCGATAGTCGGCATTGATGACATTGCAGCCATTGTTGCCGTAGACTTTTTTCTGTGCGGGCACGAATTTGAGGAACGGGGCTTTTTCGCCGACGGCCTCCTTGCCGGCGACGTTCAGGATGCTCCAGTCGCCTTTCACCACGCCTTTCTTTATTTCCTCCGGGGTATATGTCTTCAATGCGGTGACGTTGCTGATTACTTCACGGTCGTGAGGGAGGATAGGTTCATCCTTCGGTCCGCGGGGACCGAATAGTGAGCAGCCCGTAAGAGCGAGCGCGAGCAATGGCGTCGCTGCCGATAGGATAAATGAGCGGTAATCTTTCATAACTTTGGGTCTAATCTCCCCAGTGCTTCCTGAGGGGGTATTTGGCGGGACGGAGCAGCAGACGCAGTGATGTGGAGTAGAACAGATAGTTCCACGACCAGCCGGAGAGCACGCTGAGTTTGTTGCGCATTCCCAGAATCGACATAAGGTGTATGGCGAGCCAGGCGAGCCAGGCGACGATGCCGTTGAAGCTGAAAGCCGGCAGGTCGGCGACGGCGCGGGCTTTCCCTATGGTGGCCATGGCTCCCTTGTCGCGGTATCTGAAAGGCTTTTGTCGTTCAGGCCTGTTGAGATTGGCGGCAAGGTTGCGTGCCATCTGTATGGCCGGCTGGGCCATCTGCGGATGCCCCTTGGGATATGCCTCGCATTCCATCAGACATATGTCGCCGACGGCATATACATCGTCGCATCCTTTGACCTTGTTGTACTCGTCGACGATGATGCGGTTGCCATGACCTATGCAGTCGGCGGGAAGTCCCTTGACAGGCTCCCCTTTGACGCCTGCAGTCCATATCAGAGTATCGAAATACTCCTTGTGTCCGTCTGCAAAGGTAACATATTTATTTGAATAATCCGTCATCATGGTGTTCAACCGCACGTTTACCATCAGTTTTTCGAGGGATTTCAAGGCGTATTCCCTCGACTTGGGTCGCATTGCTCCGAGGAGGCTGCCGGTCCCTTCCACGAGGGTTATGGTCACGTCGTCGGGTGCCAGCTCGGGATATTCCTTGGCGATGATGTTCTTTTTCATTTCACCGAGAGCCCCGGCTATTTCCACGCCGGCAGGGCCGCCGCCTACCACCAGGAAGCTCAGCAGGTTGCGACGCCGTTCCTTGTCGCGGCATATGGCGCCACGCTCGAATCGGTCGAGTATCTCGTCGCGGGTATGAGCCGCCTCCGCCACTGTCTTTATGCCGAACGTCTCCTGTCTCAGACTCTCCATGCCGAAATAATTGTTGGTGGAGCCGGCAGCTATTATCAGCTTGTCGTATGGGAGTGTCTCGTAGCTGGTGACCACACAGCGGTTGTCGAGATCTATATTCTTGACATGACCCAGATGATAGCTTACGTTGCGGCGCTTCTTGATTTCGCGGCGGAACGGGAAGCATATGTCGGCACTCGTGAGTCCCGACGAGGCCACCTGATAGAAGAGGGGCGCGAAACTGCTGTAGTTGTTGCGGTCAACGAGCATCACGTCGTAACGATTCCTGTCAAGGTGCTTGCAGAGGTTGAGCCCCGCAAAACCTCCTCCGATTATCACTATTTTTTCCTTGTCGCTGTAGTTTTCCATATCCTTGGTGCTTTTGTTCAGAGCGCGTTCCTTAAAAATTCGGGGTCTCAAGTCTGCGACCCCTACGGCCTCGAAATTTTAAGGAACGCGCTCTCAATATGCAGTGCTCTCGTCTTATAAACGATTGAGAGAGATAAAAAGACGGCGCATCTCGGTAAAAGATGCGCCGTTATGAGTCTGGCAGGAAGAGTTATCGGTATTCCTTGAGCATGCCCTGAAGGCGTTTTCTGGCGAAGAAAATACGGCTTTTCACCGTGCCGAGAGGGAGCCCCATCTTGGCGGCAATCTCGCCATACTTGTAACCGGCGAGGTACATTCCGAAAGGTACCTTGTATTCGGGTGTGAAGCCGTTGATGGCGGCAGATATCTCCTTGGCGCCATACATGGCTTCCGGAGATGCAAGACCTGATTCCTGTGAAAGATTAAGGTGGTAGAGATCCGCGGTAGTGTCGATAATCGTGGCGCTCCTCACCTGACGTCGGTAATTGTTGATGAAGATGTTGCGCATGATTGTGAACACCCAGCCCTTGA
>CABUTY010000109.1 GCA_902494595.1 uncultured Porphyromonadaceae bacterium
ATCGCTGAAATAAAGCATCGTCGAGCTGTATACGTCATAAAGCGGCTGTGTGTGCAGCTCTCCGCTGACTATGTAGCCCAGCGTACCCTCGCTCCCTATGAGCAGATGGGAGAATATGTCAAGCGGCGTGCCATAGTCGATGAAGGAGTTCATCGCATAGCCGGTGACATTCTTTATCTCATATTTTCTCTTTATTCTTTGGAATGTGTCGGGGTCGTCGAGAATCTCGCGCCGTATCTGCATGAGTCCCTCGCAAAGCTCGCGTTCGTCGGCTACAAAACGCTTTCGGTCGGCTTCGATGGATGTGTCGTAGCGGTGTCCGTTGGGAAGAATGAATTCTATGGAGCTGAGCGTATGGTACGAATTGAATCTTACGCCGGCCTCCATACCGCTGGAGTTGTTGGCGAGCACACCGCCCATCATTGCCGCCGACGAAGATGCCGGGTCGGGGCCTATCTTGGCATGATGACTCCTGAGGTATCTGTTGACCTCATTTACTGTCAGACCCGGTTCGAACCATATACGGCGCCCATTGTCGCGCACTTCGGCACGGCGCATGTTGCCCCGCACCTCGCAGACAATCCCGGTACCCAGGGCCTGTCCGCACAACGATGTGCCGCCGCTGCGGAAGGTGATATGCTTTCCGCTCTCCGAGGCGTATTTTATAATCTTTTCCACCTCTTCGGCGGAGCGTGGCCGTACCACGCATTCGGGTTCTATACCGTAATACGACGCGTCACGCCCGTAGACTCCCCGCCATATCCCGCCATCCTTGACATTCTCCTTGCCTACTATCGCTGCAAGCTTATCAATTCCTTCCCGGTCCATAATTCCGAACTTTATAATATTAACAGTTTATTCGGCACATTGTCATTTTATTTCTGAGATTGCGCAAAATTACCCGGGACAGATGGGAATCGTTATCGCCATCTGTCCCGGGTCGAAATGTCACCCCGAAGGGCGTGGAATTACCTTGGAACGCTTTGTTTATCGCACTGCAGGCACAAACTTGGTCACGGAAGTGGTGCCGTCAACATATACGGTACGTCTAACCACAACCTGCTTCACGCCTTCGATGCAGCTGATGCGCTCGCCATTGGCCAGATAATATTCTGTGCGCAATATCTCCTTGCCGCTGCCGATGTTGTCGATTCCCGACGGCACCGCGATTGTAAGGTCGTAGGTGCGTGAGAGTTTCCCGACTTTCAGAGTCAACGTGGCTTTTTCGCCAGGTTGAACGGCTTTGGGAGTCACCGTATTTCCGGCGATTTCAAGATTCGGCGAGCCTGACCATTCAGCTCCCGCGGGCGTGCCTATGAGGAATGCCGAACGGATGCTATGAGCCGATTCTTCATCGGCGAAGAGCACTGTTGCCGTATAGAAGCTGTTATAATCATTGGCACTGAGGTTCTTTAGCGACGGATAAGTAGCCACACCCTTATCGAAGGCATTGCTGATATCGGCATCCACAATCTCGGCCGTAGTCACTCCCTTGACGCCATCGGCATAGGTGGCATCATGTTTGAGGGCTCCGTTGACTGTGTTGTCATAGTAGCATCCGCCAAAGTCGATATACTTGCAACTGGCGTTGTAGCCAGCGATATTGCCCTGGTTGGTGCCTTTGCAGACTATTTTGCCGGCATTGTAAGAATCATGGACGCGCACGATATAAGAAGCCGCTGCCGCATTGCCCGGCTGTCCCAGCAGACCGCCCGCAATATCAGGCGCACTTACCGTACCGAAATTACAGCATGCCACCATCCGCGAACGGCCCATTCCGACGATACCTCCGACTTTCGTACCTATCGACGAACTTACATCGCCGAAATTGGCATTACGGAAGAGGTCATACTTGTCGCTCGAAGTGCACTGGCCATGGATACCACCCACATATGAGCTTCCGGCAGATATATTGCCGGCATTCCAGCAGTCGGTGATATGACAGTTGCCGTTTCCGACGATTCCACCGATATTGGCGGCTGCCGACGCCGACGTGCCGCCACCAGTAATATCTGCCACATTGTAACAGCGCACTATCCTCGCACTGTCGCCCGAGACATAACCTATCACGCCGCCACTGTTGCTGAACGCTGTCACAGCTCCTTCATTGTGGCAGTCGGTGATTGTCGACTTGGCTACCGAACTCGATGCAAAGTCGGCAAACAGACCTGCCAATCGTATATGGTTCTTATTGGAAGCCTGACCTTCAATCTTACCTGTGTTCACGCAATTGCTTGCCCGTGTACCGGCCTTGGTGGTGCAGGCGATACCGCCTACCCAACCTTTAACGGTCGTGGCTGTGCCCGGCACCAGGTCGGCTTTATTGCGGCAGTTCTCAAGTACGAAGGGTGTTTCGTCAGTATGTGCGGCCGCCAGTGACACGATGCCGCCAACATACTGGTTGGCACTGACTGCGCCCGTATTCTCGGCATCTTTGATAGAGGAGGGCAACAATGCTTCTCCCATTATGCCGCCGGCATAAGTGCCTGTGGAGGTGACCACGCCGCTGTTTGTCGCTGCCATGACATATGCCGAAGCACTGCCGACGATTCCTCCGACATTCTTGGCGCCAGTCACTTTACCGCTGTTTCTGCAGCTGTCGACGCTGATGGCGGCGGAGACTCCGGCGGCTCCCAGAATTCCGCCCGCATAGTTGGTCTTCGCAGTCACAGTGCCCTCGTTGACACACGACACTATCTTCGATGACGGATAGGCCATGCCGGCGATACCGCCCGCATACGTGGTAACGCTACTTACAGTACCCTTGTTGACGCACCCGGAGACTGCGCCGTAGAGATTGCCCGCGATTCCGCCCGATATGGTATACGACCCTATCGACGAGTTGCCTCCCAATACCACATTCTTTATCAGACCGGCTGACGTGACTGTGTTGAAAAGGCCTCGGCCTACGGCCGTCTTGTCGGTGGTTGACGACACATAATCCACATTGGAGAATTCTTTCCCATTGCCATCAAAGACACCTCCGAATTCATCGACTCCCTTGAAGGATATACCCTTGAAGTCGAGATCGCGGGTCACAGTGAAATAGTAACCTTCGTAATCGAAATCATAGTCATTGACAAAAGAGGCAAGGATGCCGAACTCTTCCGGGGCGCTTATGACGAAAGGCACCTGTGCGGTACCGTCACCTTCGAAGAGGTCAGGATTGAGTGTAGCCACAGGGATGCGGCGTTCCACGCCGTTGCCTGAAGCCACAAGGGTGTCGTTAAAGCATCCGGCCGACGGCAGTATCACATTGAGTTTGCCGCCGTTGATACTGAACACTTCTTTCTTGACGAGATTCCAGGTCACGCCCTCGGAGAGCGAGGCCTCATGCATCATGGCGCCGGCATATTCACCTGCTTTTATCGCAACGACAGCCGCAGCATTCAAGGCTACCTGCAAAGGCGCTGTCGAATACTTCAGCGACGGATATGCACCAGCCTTGAGGCTGAACGCCGAGTCGGGGAGTGCCACCTTGCCGTTACTCAATTCGGCGCTTGCAAGCGCTTTCACACCTTCCGCCTTGGTATTGGCGACATCGCCGTTTCTCTGCAACTGGGCGTCGCTGTAGCAATTCTCATACGTACCCAGCGAGTTGATACCTGCTATTCTGCCCAGAGAGGTTTTATCCTTGTCGGCATATACCAGACCATAATTGACGGCATTCTTCACAGTGCAAGGTTTGGCGGCGGTACCACTGACTTTGGAGACTATGCCTCCTACCTGCTTGCCTGACCATACCTTGCCCGAGTTCACCACATTGATGACCTTTGAGCCCGTGACAGTACCAGCGATTCCGCCGGCACCATACTGAGTATCGACCTTCTGATAAGGATTGAACCAATGAGCCGACACTTCGCCGGTGTTCTCGCACTGTTCAATCAGGGCCTCGGCAGCCACATCACCGGCAATACCACCTGCTGTATTGGCGTTTGCAGCCACTCTTCCGCCATTGTATCCCTTAACTATCGAGCCTCCGTTAACATATCCGGCGATGCCGCCGATGGCGCTGTAATAGCCCAGCACTTCTCCATAGTTGGCGCAATTCTCGACAAGTCCCTGTACATTGCCTGCTATCGCCCCGCCACGCTGGAAAAGATGGTATCTGGCTTTGGAACCTACTGTAAGATTCTTTACAATACCCGTCGTACCTATAGCCGCGAAGACACCGGCGTTGGCATAAGTGTTGTCGCTCTTGGGATTAACCTGACCGGCCACTGCCGTGCCGGTGGCTGTCTGTGCAGTGAAGAATTCCACTGCCTTTATCACGAAATTGTCGATGGTATGGCCGCAGCCGTCGAATTCACCCTCGAACATCAGGTCAGGGTTGAAAGCCGGCTTCTTGGTCTTGCATATCGGCACTATTGTGTCGCCACCGAAATCAAGGTCGTTGACAAGCTGGAAATGTTTGCCAGCGAAATTCATGGTGGCGTCTACCGTAATCTTCGACAGTAGCTTGAAGTCGTCGGCAGTCTTTATTTTCCACGGATTCGCGGCCGTACCTTCTCCCTCGAACATTACCGGAGCGATATTGAGAATATAGTACTTGCTGACATCCCCTTTGGAGACGAAAACGGTGTCGGTATGCTGAGTGTTGTTGAGCACACCCTCGCCATTGCTGAAGCCGAAGGCATATCCTCTTGTATCATTGAGGTTGCCGTCAATTGCGGCCTGCCATTTAACTCCGTTATGCGTGGCATATCGGAAATTCTTGGTCACATTATCGAGCACATCATTATTGTCGAGAATCAAAGCGGCAGCCGATACGGCGGCGGCATCGGTGTTCTCCATACCTTTGACGCGGGGATATAGGCCCTCCGTGAATACCCATTTGTCGGAGCTGAATCCTTGGGGTCCATTGGCGGAGGTTATATCGGAAGTAAGACGGCCATACTGTGCCTCATTTCCGAGAGGAGCCACCTGACTGTCGTAGAAGCAGTTGGCAAGTACGGAACCTTCAGCACGTCCGATAATGCCTCGCGTGGGCTCTGTGGAACCGGTCACAAGCATTGCCGATGAGTAACAGTTGGTGATACTTGTGGGTGTCTGGCTGCCTGAGACTGACTTGGTGATCTGACCTATTACGCCGCCCACACTGGGAAGAGTGGCGTTGGAGACTATTCCCGAGGCATAGCTGTCGATTACCTCCGATTCGAATGCCGTACCAATAAGGCCGCCGGCATAAGCATCGCTGACAGCTCCCGACACCACTTGCGCTGCCGAGAAACAGGACTCCATCTTTGCGTAGCTGAAACCGCCGGCGATACCGCCGATGGCTGTAGCATTGTTGCCGGTCACAACACGTCCGCCGAAACCGCAATGTCTTATCTGCGGCTGCGGAGATTCTATTGTCAGCTTGGTGGCATGACCCACAATACCTCCGCCAAACGCCTGCTTGCCTCCCATGACTATGCGTCCGGACACGTTGATGTTCTCGAGGTCGGTATAGCTTCGGCCTGCAGCGCCGCCGCAATAG
>CABUTY010000110.1 GCA_902494595.1 uncultured Porphyromonadaceae bacterium
AGAACGGGAGAACAGGAGAGGCGGGTACTCTTTTTTTGAATATGTGCGTTATAAATGAATATGAATGAAGAAAGGGAGAGATGAGTAAGAGTGAAATAAAGCCTATGGAGTGGGGGCGACTGATTACCGACCGGCGACTGGGACTGGAGGAGTACCATGACGACCGGCGGCATACGCGGTCGGACTTCCAGCGCGACTATGACCGGCTGATATTCTCTTCGCCCTTCAGACGGCTGCAGAACAAGACGCAGGTGTTTCCCTTGCCGGGAAGCATCTTTGTGCACAACCGGCTCACGCATTCCCTGGAGGTATCGAGCGTGGGGCGTTCGTTAGGTCACGAGATAGCCCTCGGCCTCAAGGAACGCCACGGCCACAGCGACGGCCTCTTCGACAACATCCGCGACATAGTGGCGGCGGCATGTCTGTGCCATGACCTCGGCAACCCTCCTTTCGGACATTCCGGCGAAAAAACAATTTCGGCCTACTTCAGCGAAGGCTCCGGGCAGGAACTGCAGAGCCGTCTCACGGAGCGCCAATGGACCGACCTCATACATTTCGAAGGTAACGCCAACTCTTTCCGTCTGCTCACGCACCAGTTCAAGGGACGTCGCAACGGCGGCATGGCCATGACCTACTCCACGCTCGCCGCCGTGGTGAAATATCCCCATACCTCCCTGCATGCCGGCACCAAGGGGAAGTTCGGCTTCTTCGAGAGCGAGGACGAGATATACCGGCGCGTGGCATCCACTCTCGGAATCCCCGAAATCCAGCCCGGCAGATTTACGCGACACCCCCTCGTATATGTCGTGGAGGCCGCCGACGACATCTGTTATCAGATTATGGACATAGAGGATGCCCATAAGCTCAGAATCCTCGACACCGGCCATGTGATAGACCTCTTTCTGGGCTTCATGGAGACTGGCGCCCGCGACAAATGCCTGCGGAGCATGAACCGCCTCGACGACCCCAACGAGAAAATAGCATACCTCCGCTCAATAGTGATAGGAAAGCTCGTGGAAGACTCGGCACGTGTCTTTCTCGACAATGAGGAAGCAATCCTCGGCGGAAGATATGCCGGCACACTGCTCGATGGGGTGGATAACACTCTCCGACAGGCTTACGCCGACTGCTCGGCCACAGCCTGGGGCAAAATCTATAACGCCCGCGAAGTCGTTGACATAGAGATTGCCGGCAACAGAATCATAACATACCTTATGGATGCCCTTGTGGGAGCGGTCATGAACCCTGAACGCAATTCCTCGCGGCTCCTGTTGAACATAATACCCGGGCAGTACGATACGCGTACCGGAAGCGTCTACGGCCGCCTCCAGAGCGCCCTCGACCACGTCTCCGGAATGGCCGACGTATATGCCCTCGACCTTTATAGAAAATTAAACGGACACAGCCTTCCGGCAGTATGAAAACAAGAAGAATCCTGATAACGGGCATCATGCTCGTGATAACGGCCCTCTGCATGGGAGCCGCATATGCCCCCGACAAGCTGGCGAATCCCAATGTCGCCGACCGTCACAACTTCATAAGCGACCCCGAGGGACTGCTCGACGCCGACACGAAGCGCGGAGTCAACGAGCGGCTATACTCGCTGCGCCAGACCACTACCTGCGAGGTGGCCGTGGCAGTCGTGCCCGACATCGGCGACATGTCGGTGGAGGAATGGAGCAACGACCTCTTCAAACACTGGGGTCTGGGAAAGAGCGACAAAGACAACGGCGCCCTGCTGGTGATAGTTCCTGACCAGCACTATGTGCGTATCGAGACGGGTTACGGCGTGGAAGGCGTCCTGACCGACATGGCCTGCAAGAACATCATCAACCGAACGGTGATTCCCGCCATGCGCGACGATAATGACCTTGACGCTGCCGTCAACAGTGCCACCGCCCTCATGGCCGACGCCCTTTCCGACCCCGCCGTGGCCGAAGAACTAAAGTCGGAACAACCTGACAACTATGCCGGCGCGATGGAAACCTTATCCGCCGACGTGATATGGGAATTCCTTTGCATCGTGGCCGCTATACTCTTCTTCACAGCTTTGGGCCTCTTCTGTTACGACCTTGCCCGCTCCCGGAAGGTCAAGGGGTACGAACAGGCCCTGATGTGGCGCAACCATCTCTCCACATTCCTTGTGCTGGGCTTGTGCTCCCTGGGCACGGGACTGATCTTCTGGCTCATAGCCCTGATGATCTACCGCGTCTCGCGCAACAAGAAACGCAGATGTCCTACCTGCGGCCATGCCATGAACAAGCTCTCCGAGGAGGAGGACAACGAATTGCTCAGTGCCTCGCAGGATTTCGAGGAACGTCTCGACACCGTGGATTACGATGTGTGGGAATGCCCCGAATGCGGCACCGTAGAGCGATTCCCCTTCAAGACAAAGCAGACCAAATACACGGAATGTCCGCGCTGCCATACGGTGGCGATGTGTCTGAAGGAAGATATCGTGCGTATACCACCCACCACCCGTCGCGAAGGACTCGGCGAGAGAATATTTGAATGCGAGTTCTGTCATCACCGGCTCAACAAGCCCTATAAGCTGCCGCGCAAGGACGACGGGGCCGGGGCAGCCCTGATAGCGGGCGCGGTGCTCGGCTCCATGGGCCGTGGCGGAGGAGGTGACGGTTTCTCCGGTGGGGGGTTCGGTGGCGGTGCCTCAGGTGGTGGCGGAGCTTCCGGAAGCTGGTAAACATCTTTACCCAAAGGAGTGTTTGTAATTATATTGAAGGAACCGGAATATTGGATAAAAAGGAAATATCGGAAAAAAGTATGAAATCAAGAAAAATGCTATTCCGCAGCCTGTTGATAGCGGGCATGGCGGCAGCGATGGTCGGCATGACCTCCTGCGATAGCAAGAAACACAAAAACATCGACGATGACGACGACGAGCCGCGCCGCGAACAGAAGTCGGACAATCTGGAGTTCGAGTCGTTCAGCTATCATGTGATAATGGAAGGCAACGACTCTATCGAAGGTTACAAAGGTTCGCAGTATCAGGACTGCAGGGGCGAAGGCGTTCTTCCCAAGTCGCTGGGCAACGATAATGTGCGACAGCTACGCGACTCGCTAATGGCGATAATCGACTCGCGCTATGTAGGCGATGGAGAAGTGGAGCCTATAGCCACCGCTGAGTTCAGACCCACTGACCTTTCGCCTGCCGATACCGAAGCCTGCAACACTTCCTATGGCAGCATATCGGCATCGCTCGTGAATCCGCGGCTTGTGGTGTTCAACTGTTATGGCAGCGTCTATTACTGTGGCGCCGCCCATGGAAGTTACGGCGAGTCAGTGGTCAACTATGACATCGAGAACGGCAAGATACTCTCGCTCTACGACGTGGTCAAACCGGCCATGAAAGCCAAGCTGCGCGCGCTCATCAACGAAGCGGTGAAGAAAAACGACATGCAGTCGTATGTCAACCCCGATATAGACATCGCCGCAACATTCCGTATCACCGACGATGGCCTGGAATTCATCTATCAGCCCTATGAGGTTGCACCATATGCCGTAGGTGTGGTGAAGGTACCCGTTTATGAATATGAGCTTGCTGAAGCCGGAATGCTCACGCAGCGCGGTGAATATATCTTCAACGGCGAGGCCGGACAACGTGCTAATTGAGGAATAAGGCAGTGGAGCAAAAGGGGATTGTGAAAAATAATCTTGCAATTCTCGCTCCAAGGATGTAATTTTGTAGTTTGTAATGACGCCCGGCAAGGGTCAGGACTCTGCAGCCGGGCGCCCGACCTAAGATAATTATACAGATATGAAGACTCCCGACCGCCAACTTGCGGAGAAATTACTTAAGATCAGCGCACTGAAACTGCAGCCCGACATGCCGTTCGTATGGGGTTCGGGCTGGAACTCGCCGATTTACAACGACAATCGGCGCATCCTCTCGTATCCCGACGTGCGCAGCTATGTCAAGGTGGAACTTGCCAAGAACATACTGGAGCATTACGGCGATGTGCAGGCGGTGGCGAGTGTGTCGACAGCCTCTATAAGTCTGGGTGCGCTTGTGGCCGACGTCCTTGGCCTTCCTTTCGTATACGTGCGCGACACCCCCAAGGATCATGGCCTTGAAAACCTCATCGAGGGCAATCTGCGTCCCGGTCAGAAAGTGGTGATGGTCGAGGACATCATCTCCACGGGCGGCGGTTGTCTGCGCGCCTCGGAGATTATCAAGAATGCCGGTTGCGATGTGCTCGGCGCCGTGGCGGTGATAAATTATGAGTTCCCCCGCTCCGTCAAGCGGCTGCGCGATGCTAATATAGATGTCGTGTCCCTCTGCACATACTCCGCGATGGTGGAGACGGCGCTGGAAACCGACTATATACAGCCCGGCGACGAGGAGGCTCTCAAGGAATGGCGCATGGACCCCGCAAACTGGGTCCCGAATCGTTGATCGGTATCACTTAGAATAGAAATTATTATGGCAGAATATAAAAGTAGCCCCGTGGCTGTAGGCAAGAGTGCCGAAACCATCTACGACAAGCTCACCGACCTCGCAGGTCTGGAAGAGGCTATAAGGAACATACCTCAGGACAAGGTGCCCGACGATAAGCGGGAGCTCCTCGACAACATCCGCGTCGACGAGGACACGCTGGTGATTCCCGGCGGACCTACGGGTAATGTTACGCTGGTGAAGGCCGACTGCGTGCGTCCCACGCTGGTGAGCTACGAGGGTGTAGGCACCCCGGTGCCCGTGATGCTCAGCGCCCATATCGCCCCCACAGGTCCCGAATCTTCGGAAATTACTGTCGAAGCCTCCTTGCAGGTGCCCGCTATGCTGAAGCCAATGCTTAACGGCCCGATGCAGAAACTCGTCGACCAGATTGCCGACAGTGTAAAGTCAATGGGAATCTGATTATATGAGGAAACGAAACGGAGTGCTTTCCGTGTGGGGATGCCGTGGCATGATTATGCTCATGGCATCGTTTCTGTTGTGTTGCGCCGGGTGCAACACCATCGACTCCAACCGCATTCCCGACTATACGGTGAGCATCAACCTGAGTCCGCAGGGCACGTGGCAGGTTTACGGTGTGAACGGTTATGGCGACACTCGCCGTTTCATCAGGGAGCTGCGCGAGCCGTCGAATTTCGGATGGACGGAACGCACATATACCGGTTACGGGGGTGTTCTTCTTGTGTGCGGCACGGATGCGTTCACCAACGAGGCCGGTGTCCCGCTGGCCTACGACCTCAGCTGTCCCGTGGAGTGCCGCCGAGACATCAGGGTCAACATCGTCATGGAGGACCCGTTGCCGGTGGCGCAGTGTCCCGTATGCAAGTCAAGGTATGATGTGGTGCAGGCCGGCGGCCGTCCTCTCTCCGGGCCGGCACTTGCCGACAGCTATGGCCTGCGTATATACCGCTGCATTCCACCCGCAAACGGTACTGGCGGTTTCCTCATAATCAACTAAAACGCGATGGACTGGCTCGAGGGTATCCTATACATGCTGTGGCGCGG
>CABUTY010000111.1 GCA_902494595.1 uncultured Porphyromonadaceae bacterium
ACATAGTGATATCCGTCAAGGCCTCCAACACTGTGGTGATGGTGGAGACGGTGCAGCTGTTGGTTGCCGAGATGGACAAGGAGGACATGCATTATCCCTTGCACCTTGGGGTTACGGAAGCTGGCGACGCCGAGGATGGTCGCATCAAGAGCGCTGCCGGCATCGGAGCGCTGCTGGCCATGGGTATCGGCGATACCATCAGGGTATCGCTGAGCGAAGACCCCTGCAACGAGGTACCCGTAGCCCGTATGCTGCGCGATTACATCACAGCCCGTGACGGCCATGCCTGGATAGAGGAGCCGGCCACGACTCTCCCGGGCAAAGCCCGTTCACACACTCTTCCTTACAACGGCATTCTGCCGCCGGGAACGTCGACAGTGGCATGGCATCACGACATGCCTGCCGACGACTCCAACCTCATAGAAATCTCTGCGGAAGGGCCTAATCCTGTGGGCGCTATGGCCGCGGCCATCGACAGCTATGTGGCTGCCGGAGGGCGGCAGCCTGTCCTCATGACATTCTCCTACGACACTGCCGACATCGACGAGCTGCGCATCAAAAGCGCCGCCGATGCCGGCACGCTCCTCCTTTGCGGATATGGCTCAGGGATAAGAATCAATGATCCGAATTTCGACACCTCTGCCCTGGGCCGGCTTGAACTCGACATTCTTCAGGCCGTGCGTCTCCGCACTTCCAAAACCGAATACATCTCCTGTCCGAGTTGCGGACGCACGCTCTTCGACCTGCAGTCAACACTCGCAGAGGTAAAAAAAGCCACGGCACATCTTACCGGGCTCAAGATAGGAGTGATGGGGTGCATCGTGAACGGTCCCGGCGAGATGGCCGATGCCGACTATGGTTATGTTGGCGCCGGTCCCGGCAAGGTGTCGATATACAGAGGCAAGGATTGTGCGGTCAAGAATATCCCCTGCTCCGAAGCCATTTACCGGCTGCTCGAAATTATCGAGGCCGACAGAACCGACTCAAAATAAGATCGTATTATAACAGAAAGCATTCATTTTTAAGGCCGATTTATATTGCCGCGTCATAGAAATTTCATTTCTTTAAAATATGCGACAGTGATATAAATTGCTTGTTCAGACTATTGAAGTGCAATACTCTGCATGAGGGGTATGGCGCTTCTTTATTTAATCCCACCGATGCAACATATCGCCTATCTTTAAATAAATGAATCATTTTAAAGCCAATAATTATATAGGAATAATCGGATAACGCCCGATTTTACACAGGAGCCGCGCAAACGGGCCGCACAAAAAAAATAAAGTCAATCCCTTTTCCCAAAGAGATTGACCGAAACCTTAATCTTAATTTAATACTATGAAAAACACACTGCAAAAATAATAATTTCCATTGAGATAATAAAAAATCCCAAGGGCCAAGGTGCATTTTTAACTTTAATTAACGTTGAGAACTTTTAAGGACTTTAAGGTCAGTAAGGTCTCTAAGGACCCTAAGGACTTTAACGACCCTACTGACCTTAGAGACCTTAACCGGGCAAACAATTTTGGGCGAGGGATGTTATAATGTCATAACCGTCGCGGCCAAGAGGCGCATCTTCCATGGCCGCCGTATAAAAATTACTGGAATTATGTCAGAGAATAAAGCTAAGAGCCTTGAAGGCACAAAGACACAGAAGAATCTTGCCACTGCATATCTCGCTGAGTCGGCGGCATATTCACGCTATATATTCTTCAGCAAACAGGCTGAGAAGGAAGGTTATCCGCAGTTTGCCGAGATTTTCGAGGAAACGGCCAACAATGAGTTGCGCCATGCCAAGATATATCTGCAATTCCTGTCAGAGGGTAACGCCAAGGCACCGGCCATGGAAGTCGACGCCGGAGTAATCGGCAAGACCATCGACAATCTCAAGGTAGCCGCCTCCGAGGAAGAGAAAGAAGGCGTGGAGATGTACACGAATGCAGCCAAGGTAGCCAAGGAAGAGGGCTTCGACGACATAGCCGACAAATTCGAGGCCATAGCCACCATAGAGCAGCACCACCGTGACCGCTACCTGAAGATGGCCGACCTTATCGAGAAGGGGAACGTGTTCAAGAGCGAGACAGGCAAACCTATCAAATGGCAGTGCCGCGTTTGCGGTTACATCTACGAGGGCGTCACGCCTCCCAAGAAGTGCCCCGCCTGCAGCCACCCCACTCAGTTCTTCCAGCGAGAGGTTGAACTGTTCTAAGCATGAATGTTAAGTCTTTCATTAATATTTGTTTTATAAATCTACTCTCTAAGCCATCTTTAAGACAGTCTTACACAATCGAAATAACCATCGATTACCCTGTCATACCGCAACCACGGAACCATCGGTCCCGTGGTTGCTTATTTAGAGTTTGTTGACAGAGGTGTCAGAGCCTGATTTTACATATGCCGGAAGAGGAACGCATTATGTATAATCCGGGAGCGAGACTGCGCAACAAGTCGTCGGCCATATCTGACGGGCAAGAGGCAACCTTGATGCCCTGCATGTTTAAAATGTCCACGTGCCCGTCGGTAAAATCAGTTACCTGCATTCCGGTAGGGATTCCCGTGCGCTTCAGACCGAATACGCGCCATTCATATACGCTGCTGCCATAGGCCGTCAGTCCGCGATGGTCGCACACAAGCTTAACATACCTGGCCTCTACCACCGGGAACGAGAACTCCTGCAGTCCGCCCGCAGAGGCATGTCCGGCATATACCTCGGCATAATCGCGGCCGTTGACCGACACCTCCACATGATAATCGGCAGCATACGCTCCCTCCCAGAGTATCTGCATACGGTTTACAAGATACGTATTCTCAAGATCTGCGGTCACGGCACCACCATCCTCCCATCGGCTTTCCCAACGCGTCGACTCGTCGCCATCGTTGATCCACGAGGCCCGGCTGCCATCATGCACACTGTTTGATTCCACGGGGCGACCAAGCGCCAGATTGGCCTCGGATACGCTTCTGATTCTGACCTGGGCCTCTGCACGCCGACCTTCCGTCTCGGCAACCAATGTATATACCCCGGGGAGATTCCCTCCAAAAAGATATGCACCCCGGTTCCTGACACGCAAGCACTCAGGATGTTCTTCTCCATTCTCATGAAGGGCCTTGACCGTCACATCGCCGGAGGCTCCATAGATTCCGCCATACTGATTGGAGGCCACAAGGTCCAGGATAATGCTTTCACCTTCAAGCACCTCCCCGTTTCTGGGCGTTATCGAGAGTTTTTCAAGGCGTTCACTCTCGTTGACAAGGAGACGGCGGCGCCCCTGTATGCCCTCCCATTCGGCAACCAAAGTAATGAAGCCGTGACTTCCGGGAATATAGTAGCCGTTGTGGAACCTTCCCTCAGGGTCGCTGCAGCTCCAATCAACCGGCAACTCCACCCGTTCGCCGGCAAGAGTACAGCCATAGGCCGAGACGGGTACATGCACACCCTCATCGGCAGTTTCGGGCGCCTCAAGCATCAACCCTACGGTTTTATCCTGCGGCGTGCTTTTGGCAAAGCCGTTGACCATAAGCTCATATATGGAATAGCCATACTGCGAGCCCCTGCGCAGCATATTTATTTTCAACGCCGGAGTCTCTATGCCGAGAATATGGGTGGCGAGGCCGGCTGCGCCGTTGCCCCTGACTTCCTTGACGGTGGTCCATTCCGTATCTGCCGTCAGCGGATATTCCGAAGGTACCTGTATGTCGTAATCGGCACCATAGGCCGCTTCCCACACTATCCCCACGCGAGAGACATAATGTTCTTCCCCCAGATCTATCGTAACCCATTGCGATTCCGTGTGTTGCGAACTCCAGCGGGTAGACATGTCCTCATCGTTGATGTTTTCGATAGTGGATCCGGCATTCTCGAAGCTGCTGGCCTGGCACACCTTTTCCGGCGCTATGTTCGCGAGCTCCGGGAGCACCATAATCCGCGCCGATGCCGAAACATCACCGCATACCGCTGTCACAGTATGGCTGCCGATATGGTCTGCGACGAACAGCGACGACTCACAGCCATCCTGTGCCACGCCATCCACATACCATCGCAAGATGCCGCCAAACGGTTCGTCATACTGGTCGGCGACATGTGCCGAAAGTAGCGCCTCTGCTCCATATTCAAGATATCGCGGCGCGCCGTCCAGCTCCACTGCCACCGCCTTAGGAGTATCGTTAACTTCCACCGACGTTTTGACCTCAAGCTCGCCGCATGCAGCCGTCAATACGACATCGCTACCCTTCACCGCATCATCAAAGATATGAAGCCTCCCTTCACTGTCGATTTCCGCAGCACCTTCACTGACAGCAACCCGTGTCTCCGCATCGGGCATCTGCGCCCCATACTGATCATAAACCGTGACAGAGACATTCAGCCTGCTGCCGGCAGGATAGCGGCCGGCATTCCCGGCTATCTCCATTCTCACCTCTGACGGACGACTCTCCTCCGTATACACCGCAAATCCGGGGCGTGTATTGAGACTTTTCAGAAGCACTCCGTCACGGTAATAATTTACGCGACGGTCGGAAGCCTCCGGATTATATACCATATAGCTTACATGTCCATCCTTGTCGACAAAGGCATTGGCCGTGGGAATGTCCGCACTTACAGACCTGTCGATATCTCCATAGCTGAGATGCGAATTAATCACATAATACGATATGTGTCCCGTATCGGTATTTCGGGCGATACCATAATCAAGGGCAATGGCCTTGTTGAAGATATCAGCCGCTTTGCGGGGGTCGAAACGTTCCAGATAGCACAGCACCACATTGCCCACCGACTGTTCGGCAAGCGCCTTGTCGCGGTCGGCATCGTTGAACCATGTATATTCCGTACTTTCCATCATCGTTTCATAATCCCAACGTGCGAACCCGAGATCCGAGGAGAGATAGTCGAGCAGCGGCGACACAGGCATCCACTGTATGGAGTGCATCCATAGGGGGTCGCCCGAGAACCATGTCCACCATCCTATACCCTTTGACGTCAGATTGGTGCAGTAAGGATGTCGGTAACGTGAATAATCATAGTTATGATCTCGTCCGGCGACGATATGGTCGCGGTCAAACCAGTATTCGGCAACGCCCTTGCTTTCGGTAAGCCATCCGAAGATACCCGCATCCCTCATCTCCCTGTCGCCGAGCGCCACACCGAGCATATACACGGCACCCCATGCCTGCATAGCCTCCGACGACGACTCCTGGCCATTGCCGTTGTCGTTGACATGGTCGCCCATTCCGCCGGCATAGCTGTGCCCGGCCCACGGATCCAGAGTACGCATAAACGGGAAGCGACTGTCGCCACGGTCCCAATTGGCATAGTCCTTGCATATCATGCGCAGCATTTCCCCATAACCTTCGCGAAATTCAGCATCTTCCATACACAGCAATGCACCGGCATACAGAAAATAACCGTAATGAAAATGATGGTCGTTGAATCTGTCGGTGCCATAACCGGCATCATACCCGAGCATTCCGCCCCA
>CABUTY010000112.1 GCA_902494595.1 uncultured Porphyromonadaceae bacterium
AGGTGAAGGGTGCGCGTGTCGACACTCTGGCCATAGCCACCAATGCCGCCTACGAGAAACTCAAGGGTCAGGACCTCGACAAATTCTCGGCTACCTACGACGCCCTCGTGGAGTCGCTACCCCTTGCCGACAAGATGAAGGTATATGCCATGGCCGGCACTGAAGACCCTCAGGGGCTCGGTTACCGTCTCGGCCTGGAATATATCAACACCATCCGCAACGACCATAAGAAGGTTGCTGATGTGAGCAGAGAGCTCGAGGCTTTCCGCAAGGCCTGCGCAACAGACACGGCCACCTACCGCCGCTTTGTGATAGGCTTCAAAACAGCGCTGGAAAACGACCATGGCAAAGACCTTTCAGAAGAAATCTACAACACCTTTATCAACTTACACTGATGAAATTATCCGATGCATCGGCGCTTGTGGAAGGCGCCTTACGAGAGATAGAACTTCCGGCAGGGGAGCTTAACGGGCTTTATGAGCCGATATCCTATGGCATGAATGCAGGGGGGAAGCGTCTTCGTCCCGGGTTGCTGCTTATGACGGCGGAAGCCTTCGGGGGTGATAAAGCCACAGATGGCGCCATGCCGGCGGCTGTAGGCATGGAGATGTTCCATAATTTCACACTTCTTCACGACGATGTGATGGACAACAGCGCCATGCGCCGCAACCGTCCGACAGTACAGGCGAAATGGGACGTGAACACCGCCATACTCAGCGGCGACACCATGCTCACACTGGCCACACAGAAGATGATGACGGTGCACGACGCACTGCTCCGCGAGGTGCTCGATATTTTCAACGCCATGGCTATAAAGGTGTATGAGGGGCAGCGTCTCGACATGGACTTCGAGACCCGCAACGATGTCACCACTAAGGATTATCTGGAGATGATAGGCGCGAAAACGGGAGCTCTGCTGGGGGCTTCGGCAAGGATAGGCGCGTTGCTCGGGGGTGCCGACAGCAAGGCTGCCGCGCAGATGGAGCGTTTCGGCTATCTCCTGGGGCTGGCTTTCCAGATACAGGACGACTGGCTCGACGTATACGGCGACAGCACCACTTTCGGCAAGCCTATCGGCGGCGATATCAACAACGGCAAGAAGTCGTTCCTCCTGCTTACGGCCTTGGAGAGCGGCACACCGGAAGCCACAGCGCTGAAAGCCGCCATGGAAATGGCTCCCGGGGATACCAAAATCAAGACGGTGACCCGCATATACGACAAGCTGAATCTCAACGAGAAGGTACGCAAGGCCGTGTCGCACTATAGCTCGGAGGCTCTTACGGCCCTGAAGAAATCAGGGCTTGGCGAAGAAGCCCGCGAACCCTTCCGCGCCCTTATCGACAAGCTCACCGGACGCAAACGATGACCGATACCCATACGCATCTGTACATGCAGGAATACTCCGGTGGCGGCCAGGCCGTGGAGAGAGCCATTGCCGCCGGAGTCTCCCGTATGGTATTGCCCAATGTGGATGTGTCGAGCATCATTCCCATGAAAGAGCTGCATTCGCGGTATCCCGAAAATACGGCAATGTGCATGGGCATTCATCCTACGGAACTGGGCGATGACCCGTCGTCAGCTCTCGACCTGATGGAGAGGGAGGTGGAGCAAGGGGGTTATGCCGCCATAGGGGAAGTGGGGATAGACCTCCATTGGCCCGATTCGCCTACGGCAGATGCGCAGGCCGTAGCCTTTGCCCGTCAGCTGGAATGGGGAGCACGCTACAGGCTGCCCGTGATCATACACAGCCGCGATGCCCGTGACGAGACTCTGGCGGTAATATCGGCGGTGAAGGAGTCTCTTGCCACACAGGGCAGGGAGCTGCCGCCGCTCATATTCCACAGCTTCACTGGCACGAGCGAGGATGTGGCCGCAATCCGTGAGGTGTGCGACCCATGGTTTGGCATCAACGGCGTAGTCACTTTCAAGAATGCCCCCGGCTTACGCGATGCCCTTCCCGTAATAGGCGCCGACAGAATGCTCCTCGAGACCGACGCGCCATATCTCGCACCGGTGCCTCACAGGGGGCAGACCAACGAGTCGGCTTTCATACCCCTGATTCTCCACAAAATCGCCGAGGTGCTCGCCATCGACGCCCATAAGCTCGAGGAGATTACCGACAGCAACGCAGCCCGTCTATTTTTCCCACAAACAGCCGCCACTCAATAGCCATGATAACGAATCCCGTGCTGATATTCCTCACAGTCCTGACCCTGATACTGTTGGGCAAGGTGATATTCACGCGGATTCGTGTGCCCTCGATAGTGGGACTGATAATGGCAGGCATCGTGGTGGGTCCATATGGTTTCGGACTGCTGGAAAGGGATGCGTCGTTCCGCATCCTCGGTGATGTCGGCATATTGTACATAATGTTCCAGGCGGCTGTGGAGATTGACATGTTCCATCTCAAAGCACAGCTGAAAAGCGGCGTTGTCTACGGACTGCTCAGTTTTCTATTGCCGATGACTGCCGGTCTTCTGGGCACTCACTATCTGCTCGGGGGAAGCTGGGCCACCTCCATATTGGTGGCCTCGATGTTCGCCAGCCATACGCTCATCACCTATCCGGTGGTGTCGAAGTTCGGGCTGCAGAACGACCGGCCGGTGGTGATAGCGGTTTGCGGCACGATAGTTGCTGTGATGCTGGCACTGCTGTGTCTGGCGGGAGTGGTGCAGTATTGTACCGTCGGCAGCTATTCGCCGTGGAATCTTGTGCAGCTGCTGCTGCTCACGGCAGTCTTCATGGCGGTCGTGGGCTATGTGTTTCCTCCGGTAACGCGTCGTTTTTTCAAAACTACCACCGACCCCGTCAGCCAGTATATCTTCATCATAGCGCTGGTGCTGGTGTCGGCCACGATAGCCAGGCTCATAGGACTTGAGGCCATATTGGGAGCCTTCTATGCCGGACTGGTGCTCAACAGGATGGTGCCGGGACGCTCGCCGCTGATGAAGAACATACGCTTCATCGGCGATGCTCTGTTCGTACCCTATTTCCTGATAGGCGTGGGGATGCTCATCAACATCCGTGCCGTGGTGGAGGGCCTGGATGTGATATGGTCGGCTCTGATAATGTCGAGCTTGGCGTTGGGGTCGAAATGGCTTGCCGCCAGAGTGTCGCAGCAGGTGATGGGTCTTCGGGGCGTCGACAGGACGGTGATATTCGGACTCAGCGGCGGTAAGGCTGCCGCCACCATCGCCGCCGTGATGATAGGTTACCAGTATGCCTTGCTCGACGAAAGCATGATGAATGCCTCCGTGGTGATGATTCTGGTATGCTGCATAGTGGCGTCGGTATGCACAGAACGAGGAGCCAAGCGGCTGCGTATTATCAAGACGTCGGCCGACCTTGAGAAGGATACACTGGAGCCTGTAGGCTTCGCCCGTCAGGTTGTGGCGGTATCCAATCCGCTGACGGCAGAGGGACTGACACGGCTGGCCATCTTCATGCGCAAGAGGGCCAACACCAATCCGATGACGGTGCTGTTTGTGCGCAACAACGATGACCGGCGCATAGCCGAGATGGGACGCAACGCCATGGAGGAGGCGGCCGGAGTGGCCGACGAGATGGATGTGACCGCCGACATGGTGGAGCGTTTCGACATCAATGCCGTGACGGGCATATGCAACCTCGCGCATGAACGCAAGGCTACTGAGATAGTGATAGGCATGCACCGCAAGAGCTCGGTGGTGGATACCTTCTATGGGGCATTCATCGACAGGCTGGTCAGCGATTGCCACCGCATGGTGATACTCTCGCGGTGTTTCATACCTGTGGGGACGATAAGCAGGCTGGTGGTGATAGTGCCGCAGAATGCGGAGTATGAGACGGGATTCCATATGTGGGTGACACGGCTGGCGATGCTTGCCTCCAACATAGAGGCGCGCATCACGTTCATGGCACGCGAGGAGACATGCCGGCTGATTGCGTCGGCAATAAGGGAAGACGGCATAGAGGCCGATGCGTTATGCCGCACAATCACCACCTGGGACGATTTCATACTCATGAGCGCCGGCATCGATGATGCCGACCTGCTGGTGCTCGTCACAGCAAGAAAAGGGTCGATATCCTACAATACCGACCTTGAGCAGACCACATCGTACATCAGCAGGCATTTCAGCCGGCATAATCTGATGGTGGTATATCCTAAGCAATTCTGAGCCTTGGGTTCGGCTGGCGGCGCGACAGAAGTTCGCCTGGCGGCGTGGCTGAGGTTCGCCTGGCGGCTCACCACAGTGGTTATTTCACAATGCCGCGTTCGAGGTATTCGGCGAGGTTGAGGCTCACGTTTTCGCTGGCTCTTTCTACGGCTACCTTGGCGATGTCGGCCTCCACCATGATCTTCACCAGCTGCTCGAAAGAAGTCTTGGCGGGATTCCAGCCCAGTTTCTTGCGGGCTTTCGACGGGTCGCCCCAGAGGTTCACCACGTCGGTGGGACGGTAGAAGTCGGGGGATACCTCCACGAGCACCTTGCCTGTTTTCTTGTCGATGCCTTTTTCATTCTCGCCTTCGCCCTCGAACACGAGGTCGATGCCGGCATGCTTGAAAGCGAGCAGACAGAACTCGCGTACGGAATGCTGTTCGCCGGTGGCTATCACATAATCGTCGGGTTCGGGTTGCTGGAGAATAAGCCACATGCACTCCACATAATCGCGGGCATATCCCCAGTCGCGCAGCGATGAAAGATTGCCGAGATATAGTTTGTCCTGTTTTCCGGCGGCGATACGGGCGGCGGCAAGAGTGATCTTGCGTGTCACGAAGGTCTCGCCACGCCGTTCAGACTCATGGTTGAAGAGGATACCAGAGCAGCAGTACATGTTGTAAGCCTCGCGGTATTCCTTCACAATCCAGAAGCCGTAAAGCTTGGCCACGGCATAGGGTGAATAGGGATGGAAAGGAGTCTTTTCGTTCTGGGGCACTTCCTCCACTTTGCCGTAGAGCTCGGAGGTGGATGCCTGATATATGCGGCATGAGCTTGAGAGACCGCAGAGACGGACCGCCTCCAGAATACGCAGGACACCCACGGCATCCACTTCGGCGGTGTATTCCGGGGAGTCGAACGACACCTGTACATGGCTCTGGGCGGCAAGATTGTATATCTCATCGGGATGAACCTTCTGCACCACCTGTACTATCGACATGGAATCGCCAAGGTCGGCGAAATGGAGGTGGAAACGCTCATGCCCTTCGAGATGCGCTATACGTTCGCGGAAGTCGGTCGACGACCTGCGGATCACTCCGTGTACATCATATCCTTTCTCCAGAAGAAATTCCGACAGAAAGGAACCGTCCTGACCGGTAACTCCCGTTATCAATGCAGTTTTCATATATGGTATAGTCTCTTATCTTATTTCTTAAGTAGAAGCTATAAGCAGCTGTTCAAAACTATTTTGACCTGTTGCTTTTAAAGATTAACTGATAAATCCGGAATATATTACGTCAAGAAAAAA
>CABUTY010000113.1 GCA_902494595.1 uncultured Porphyromonadaceae bacterium
AGGGAGGTCTTTTCGCTGAATGTGTGTATGTAGCTTATCTCCGAAATAAGGGAGTGGCGGCGGCTGTCGACATTCATGATATATGAATCTTCGGTGCCGTCGGAGAAGAAGTAATCGTTGTCGCGGCGATAGTCGCTCGAACTCAGTGTACCTACCACCTGCGCCTCCAGCGAGTTCCTGTCGTTGAAATCCTGACGCAGGAAAAGGTCGAGCGACGGAGCGAGGTCATTGCTTATGGAGAGGTTGTTGTTGTCGTATTCGCCGATTTCTGAATCAACGGTATGCGCGATCATACGGCTTTTGTGATAGTTGGGAGTCACGTTGAAAGTCGCCGAGAACAATGTCCTCGCGCTCGGGCTGAAGTCGTATTTCAGTTTTATGGCATGGAAGTGGTAATTGAACGGATTGCGGTCATGTTCTTCAAGATTGACTCTGAAATCATTGCCGATAAAACTTTCGGTGACATTGTCGTAAACCTCTTGATAGTTGCGCCAGGAGGGTTGGTACTGGATGGAGAACCGCGACGGACCCTGATGATACGAGGCTCTTACAGTCGCATCGACGAAGGCGGTGGTGACCGCGCTTCTTCCCCAGGCATATATCTGTCCGCCATCGTTCCGCTTTTTCAGCGTGATGCTGATATATCCGTTCTTTCCGGAGTCGGCATATCGCGCCGGGGTGAACCGCGAATACTCGATTTTCTCTATATCCTTTGGTTGCAGGGCGTGCACATCTTCTATGGAAGAGGGGACGCCATTAACAAGAATCATTGGTGCGCCTCCGTCAACCGAGAGGGTACGGTTGATTGGATTTGCCTCCAGGCCGGCAAGAGGCAATTTCTGAAACAGGCCTATGGACGATGACGACGACCTTATATCGGAAGAGGAAGGATATACGATGGTCCGCCCTTTCGAACTTATCGCGGCATTCCCGGTGACGGTCACCTCGTCAAGAGTGGTGACATCGTCGAGAAATATAATGCCTAAGTCAAGGTTTTTCGCACCGGATTCGATTATTATATTGGTCGGTGAATAACCGGGCATGGATACATCGAGCGCCAAATCCGACTTTATGCCGGTTTCCATAGAAAAGGCACCCCGGGCATCGGCAGATGTGCCGGTTATGAGATTGCCGTCGGAAAGGAGCCGGCATTGCGCGCCGGCGACGGATGTGGAATCGTCGGCCGACAATATTATTCCCTGTATCGTTCGTGCGTGCAATGTCGACAAATTGAAAGCTATTGTGGAAAATATAATAATCCCAATGAGAATCCGGATTCTTTTCATAGCGCATCGTTTTTTTTAGCATCGTTTTGGGAGCAGTTCGGTTATGCTTGCGAAAATAATATAATAATCTGAAAATCACAAAAAATCTAAAAGTTTTTCTTGAAGAAGGAGGTCTGAGAGAATCCATGGGTAGAGCACGCCGTAAAAGCATAGGATACTGACAGGGATGTGATTTATGTGACGGATGTAACTTATGTGATTTATGTGATGGATGTGAGTGATGTAACATCCGATACCTAAATCACATCCGATACCTAAATCACATCCGTCAATCAGCGTCCGTCAAATCATCGATACGGTCTGGTCAAGAGGCTTGCGGCTGAAATGGTTCGGGAGGGGGCCGGCGTCTTCGGCTGCATATCCGAGGTCGAGGAGCATGAGTATCTCCTCATTGTCGGGGAGGCCGAGCAGCTTGTGGAGCATGTCGGGATGAAAGCAGTTGATCCAGCATGAATCAACGCCCTGGTCGGCGGCTGCCAGCATAAGGTGAGTGGCCACTATGGCGGTATCCTCGATGCCCGATTCGCGCAGCCCGTCGGGGTAGGTGTAGACATTATTCTTGTCGAAAGCCACCACGAGAACCGTGGGGGCATTGTAACGGCATGGAGTGCACTCATCAATCATGGCGAGAGCCTCAGCCGACTGAGCCACATAAATGTGCTGCTCCTGAAGATTCTTTGCCGTGGGAGCCAGACGGCCAGCCTCCAGAATCTCGCGAAGCGCTTTTTCGCTTACCTGCCTGCCGTCGTATTTCTTGCACGAATACCGTTTCTCGATTAATTCCTTGAACTCCATAATATTTTTATTTTTCTGGTTGGGATTTTGCTGTCAGATAGTCTCCAAGCTCCTCGGCAAATACCTTGGAGTATTTTTCGGCCCCTTTATAATTCATATGAGTATTGTCTTGAAAATAAGAGGGGTGGTTGATAAAAGCCGTATCACGCGAATGATCGAAAACAGGAATGTTCATGTTTTCGGCAATGTCGAGCATGCCGCGGTAATATGAGTCATCATCGTCTATCAGCGTAGGCGACATGGTAAAAACAACGCGACATCCCGCGTTCCTGGCCTCGCAAATGATTTTTTTTAAGTATTTAAGCTTTACCGAATCCACGCGATGCTTACTGCCTGGGGTGATGTTCGTCTTGGCCGGCTCTCTTAATTCACCGTACAGGGGTTCGAAGCCGCCGACATTCTGGCTTCTCCGCAGCAGTATGTTGGGCAACATCCGTAAAAGCGCCGAATTATAGGCATACGATTTCGCCAACATCTTATAGCGGTTTGTGGAGTCTATGTCATAAAAGAGGGAGTCGAGTCCATATGTATCCTTATAGGGAGCCAGCATATTGATGGAGGAGCTTCCGGAATCTTCAAAAACGTCGAAGAGAGGAGTCAGCTCGTATACCGCCACCTCGGGAGTTTTGCGGGATTTGACACCTTGCAGGAGGCCGTAAGCCATCAGCGAACCCTGTCCATTGAAACCGGCGTTGAACACTTCCTTACCCAGAATTGCGCCTATGGTATCGGAATCGTAGTGGTGGGAGGCTCTTGAAGAACCCAACACCAGCACATCAGGCTTAATCATGGTCATGACCTGATGAGCCTTCCCTATGTCGCCGCCTCGGATATAATCGTAAAGTCTGATTGTCTGACCCAATGCCAGATCAACCGCCACTAATATGGCGATAAACAGAATCAATTTCCAGATAAACTTTCTCATCAGAAACTTACATAAATAAACTGACCGGAATCCAGTACGCCAAGAAGAATAATCGACATAGTCATGCAAACATAACCGACCCATCTCACCGCCGTATGTTTCCGCAGGAAAGAGTGAAATGCCGCATTGCGGTATTCAGTCAATAAATCAACAGCTATGACGACAGCAAGAGCTATCAGTGCATGCGAGATTGTCAAAAGGTCGAGATACGGCATCCCTAAGGAGAATGAGTGCCTTATGACGGCAAATCCATCTTCGATTGAAGGCATCCGGAAAAAAATCCAGGCCAATGTCACTATGAAAAAAGTAATCAGAATGCGGGGAACGGCAACATAGGCCTTTTTGCCCTCCTTGTTCAGGCCGAACATTTTTTCTATGCATTGAGCCGCGCCGTGCAGCACACCCCAGAAAATGAATGTCCAGTTGGCGCCATGCCATATTCCGCTTACCAGGAAGGTGAGCATTATGTTCCAATAAGTCCTTATTGTGCCTTTCCTGTTGCCTCCCTGAGGAATATAAATATAAGTTGTAAGCCAACGGGTCAGGGATATGTTCCATCTTTTCCAGAAGAGGGAGACAGATGTGGCCAGATACGGACGGTTGAAGTTCTTGATTATATCGTAACCCAGGAGTCTTGCTACGCCGAGCGCCATAAAAGAATACCCGGCGAAATCGCCATATATCTGGAAAGAATAGAATATGGCGGCGAGGATGCAGGAACTTCCGCTATAATCGGTGGGGGAGGCATAAATGGTGTCTACATAAATGCCGAGCCGGTCGGCCAGCACCACTTTAAGAAACATTCCCCATAAGAGGAATCTGAGACCGCTTGTCGCCTGGTCATAATTGAATACGATACCCTTTTTAATCTGTGGCAACAGTTCGCCGGCCCTGCTTATGGGACCGCATAATATCTGCGGAAAGAAAGCCACAAACAGCATGTAATCAAGAAAATCATGTTCGGCAGGAAACCGCTTGTAATAGACATCCCACAAATAGCCGAGAGCCTGAAAGGAATAGAACGACAATCCAAGGGGCACCACCCAGTTCAATCCCGGGGGAGCGGCATCAATGCCTATCCATGCAAGAGCGGAAGCCCCCGCCGCCGTAATGAAATTGAAATATTTGTAGACCAAAAGAGGCAGAAGAGTCAATAGAGCCCCGCACCATATGATATATTTCTTGCGGCCGAAAGCCCGTTTATGTTCTATCAGTATAGCGAATAGATACGTGCAAAGCGTCACGAAGAAGAGGATAAGGGTGTGCGGCAGGCTCCATTGGGCATAAAGGCCGTAGGATACTAACAGCAAAAAACAATTGAGAATCCTCTTGCTGCGCTTTCCTCCAATTTTAAGCCGGTCGATAATCCAATATGCTATAAATATCAGAGGGAACAGCCAGATGAACTGGAATGAATTAAAAATCATTTGTTTGGTTTGGAAGTGCTTTTCCCTATAACGAGACATGGGATGTATTTGTTATTGCAGGATAATCGGGGGATGCGCGCGGGTCAAAAAAATGCACGGAAATGGGGTAAGTGAGAAATTTTTTGTAACTTTGCGGCGAAAATACCCGTAACAGACAATAAAATCATACACCAATATGAGTCTTAACATAATAGTAATGGCGAAGCAGGTTCCGGACACGCGGAACGTAGGCAAGGACGCCATGAAGGAGGACGGGACGATAAATCGTGCGGCGTTGCCGGCGATTTTCAATCCCGAGGACCTGAACGCGCTGGAGCAGGCGTTGCAGCTCAAGGACCGATATCCCGGGTCGAAAGTGACGATACTTACCATGGGACCGGCGCGTGCCGCCGAGATAGTCCGCGAAGGACTTTACCGGGGTGCCGACAACGGCGTGGTTCTGTCGGACAGAGCATTCGCAGGCGCCGACACGCTGGCCACAAGTTACGCACTGGCTACGGCAGTGAAGAAAATCGGCGATTATGACATGATACTCGGCGGCCGACAGGCCATCGACGGCGACACCGCCCAGGTAGGCCCGCAGGTTGCCGAGAAGCTGGCGTTGCCGCAGGTTACCTATGCCGAGGAAATCATAAGCGTGGAGAACGGCAAGGCCACCGTGAAACGCCGTATAGAGAGTGGCGTGGAGACAGTGACAGTGCCGCTGCCAGCGGTAATCACCGTCAACGGTTCCGCAGCACCCTGCCGCCCGCGTAACGCCAAAAACGTGCAGAAATACAAATATGCCGCCGTTCCTTCGGAACTGGCTGCCGATGCCACGAATGCAGCTCTCGTGGAGAAGCGCCCCTGGCTCGCCATAGGCGAGTGGAACACGCAGACTGTCGAGGCTGACCTGTCGCAGTGCGGTCTCGCCGGTTCGCCCACAAAGGTGAAAGGCATCGAGAACGTCGTTTTCACCGCCAAGGATGCCCGTCGCGTCGAAAACAACGATGCCGAGCTCGAAGAGCTCATGA